>NZ_CAXAVM010000123.1:0-21233 GCF_963972345.1 uncultured Gimesia sp.
GAATCGGACTGGCCACTGATTGAACAGGCGATTCGCGGCGCATTGCAGGAACTGACTGAGTTTCGCAAGAAAGAAGGGGAATCGGCCCAGGCAGACCTCGAATGCAGTAACCAGGTGATCCGCCAGCAACTGGAAGTAGTCAAAGAGAAGGCGCCGCGTGTGGTCACCAGCTACCGCGATCGCCTGCATCAGCGTCTGACAGACCTGCTCAAAGACCAGGATGTCGAACTCGACCCTGAAAGCCTGATCCGGGAAGTCAGCATGTTTGCAGATCGTTGTGACATCAACGAAGAAATCAGTCGACTGACCTGCCATTTAGAGCAGTTTGACTCCATCATCTCAGCCAAAACATCCCAGGGTAAAAAACTGGAATTCCTGGTACAGGAGATGTTCCGCGAAATTAATACCATCGGCTCGAAAGCCAACGATGTTGAAATCTCCCATGCCGTAATCGAAATGAAGCTGGCTGTTGAGAAAATCAGAGAAAACGTCCAGAACGTTGAATAGAATATAGTTTTATTGATCTCCTGAGATTGAATAGCGAGACCTCACAACGATTACTCTGGAGCTTTGCCAAGTGTCTGAACCTCAAGCCTGTATCCCACCGGACATACCGATTATTGTCCTCTCCGGCCCGACTGCCAGTGGTAAAACAACCATTGTCAATCGACTGATGCAGGACACACCGGTCAAGCTGGTTAAAGCGATCTCGGCAACAACCCGACCGCGTCGGAAGGGGGAAGTGAATGGCGAAGACTATTATTTTCTGACCACGGAAGAATTTGAAAAACGACAGGAAAATAACGAATTCCTCGAATGTGAACAGGTTCATGGGTTGGGATACTGGTATGGAACGTTAAAATCAGAAGTTGATCGGGCTGCGGAAGAAGGAGGCTGGCCTTTCCTGGAGATTGATGTACAGGGGACCCTGAAACTGATAGAACAGTTTCCCCAGACCATTACACTCTTCGTCAGAACGTCCTCTGATGAAGAATATGAAAAACGGATTCGCAACCGGGGTACCGAATCAGAAGAAGTTATCGAGAAACGGCTGGCAACAATTCGCAAGGAACTGGAGCAGGCCCAATACTATAGCCATGTCATTATTAATGACGATCTGGACCGTGCTGTCACAGAAATCGGCACCATCCTGAAACAACGGGAGCAAGAAATTAATGCTGGAAGAATTTAAAGAAGAAGAAATCGTCAATAAAGTAGGCGGACGTTTCAAACTGTCTTCGCTCATCCAAAAGCGGATCGTGGCGCTGAACCGGGGCGCGCGACCACTGGTCGAAATGCAGACCAAAAATCACATGGAAATTGTGGTTCAGGAAATCATGACTGACAAAATCTACCTCGATCAGTCTGGTGAAGTGGCCATCAAAGATGATGGCAGCCCGCTGGATGCCATCGAATATGATGATGCCGGTCCGAGCCTGGAAGACCTGGTCTAACACATCGTTGCAGAACCATGAACACCAAAAACCAACCCATGCAGGGGCGTGAAATTCTAGTAGGTGTTTCTGGAGGAATTGCCGCCTACAAGACGGCTGACCTGACCAGCAAGCTGGTCCAGCAAGGGGCAGCCGTCAGCGTGGTAATGACACAGGCCGCGCAGAAATTCATTGGCGCGACCACTTTCGAAGCCCTCACGGGCCGTCCCGTCTACCAGGATGGGTTTTCCCCCCGGGAACATTTTCAGGGAGAACATATCGGCCTGGTCAGAAGAGCCGAACTGTTTGTCATTGCGCCGGCGACTGCCAACGTGATGGCCCAGATGGCGCATGGTTTCGCGGAAGATCTGCTTTCGACCCTGACACTGACCTGCACTGCACCCATTCTGCTGGCACCGGCTATGAATGCGGATATGTGGGCCAAGGCATCGGTTCAGCGAAATCTGAAACAGCTGCAGGCCGATGGAATCCAGATCGTAGAACCAGGAGAAGGCTGGCTGAGTTGTGGCGTGATCGGTAAAGGACGGATGGCAGAACCGGCAGAGATCTTAACCCGAATCAATGAACTGCTGGGGTAATTCGAAACCGTACTGCCCTGCTTCGAACCCATCCTTTGAATGATCCTCAAATGCGAATCCTGATCACAGCCGGCCCGACAAGAGAATACCTGGATGACGTTCGCTACCTCTCCAATGCGAGCAGCGGGCAGATGGGATACGCATTGGCCCGCTCTGCGATTGCCGCCGGCCATGAAGTCGCGCTGGTCTCTGGTCCTGTCACCATTGCCCCTCCTGCCGGATGTGAGCTGTACCAGGTCGAGACGACAGATGAGATGTTCGCGCAATGCGAAACGCTGTTCGCAGACTGTGATGGCGTGATCGGCACTGCTGCGGTCTGCGACTATCGGATCAAAACCCGCAAACCTGGTAAAATCGCTAAAACCGGTGAAGCGATCACCCTGGAACTGGTGGAAACGATCGACGTGCTGGCAGAACTGGGTACCCAGAAAGGGGATCGCTGGGTCATGGGCTTCGCACTGGAATCTCAGGACGCCCGCTTTAATGCGGTGCGCAAACTCTACAGTAAAAAATGCGATGCCATCGTACTCAACAGTGTGAGTGCCATCGGGTCTTCCGAAAACTTCGTCGAAGTGATCGACCAGAGCCAGGAGATCGTAGCCACTTACTCGGGAGAAAAGTCCCGGGTGGCGGATTCTCTGATCGAATGGATTCAGCATCATCTGGCAGGCACATAAACGGCTCGCCAGTCTCGACAGCACACCTCAGGAAACTTCCAGGCTGTCCGGAACCGGTCGAATCCGCATATTCGTTAGAAGTGGTATGAGGCGTTCCGCAACACTTCCACTGACTGTTCTAACCCGAACCGCGTCCCCGCGTGTGGCAAAAACACAACGCAGATTGTTGGCTTTTCCCGACCGCCCCTCAGTTTGTGTGCTAGGTTTGAGGTGTTAAGGAAATCAACATTTACATGAATCCATACTTTTGTTTGGTACGTCTCAATGCCCCACATTGAGACACTGGTCGTGAAAATATTCCCGTCTGTTGATGTTCTTGGGTTTTCATCGCAGACGGGAACTATTTTTCACTCGGACAATTTTTCTGGTTAATCCCCACAAGAAAAGTAACCAATTTTTTGCGTCCGCTTTGCGCGCCGTTGATTCTCCTTTGAATAGACAACCCGAAATTTCTTATATAGATTTGCAGGTTGGTCAGCATGATCGACATTCAACGGTTCAAAACAGATTTAATCGCGCTGGGATTGCTGGCGGCGACAGTCTTTCTTGGACTGAGTCTATTCAGCTATGACCCCGCCGATCCCCCTGCGCAGCTCGTCTACCCCGTCCGTGATGTCGCACAAAACCTGTGTGGTGACTCCGGTGCTCAAATAGCCCATTACCTGCGAACCGGTTTCGGCCTCGGTGCCTGGGGAATTTTCCTCGCATTAATCGTAGTCGACATGCGGATGTTTTCCCGACAGGAAACTTCCGGCGTCGTGGTCGAACTGATTGGCCTGGGTTTGATTCTGCTTTCTGCCTGTATTGTCAGCCAGATGATGCTGGGCCAAAATAACGCCACGCCACTGATTGGCAGCGGTGGCTATATTGGTGCGCTCGGTTTTTCATTACTGGAAACCCGATTTTCCGTCGCCGGTTCGTTGATCCTGTTGACCTCCATGTTCCTGGCAGGTCTGTTACTGACAGCAGATACGCTTCCCGTACGCCTCTTTTTTTCCTGCCTCACCTTTCCCTTCAAAGCCTTGAGCCGTGAATCGGTTGTTGTGGATGAAGCAGCAGAAGAAAGTGACGAAGAAGAATACGAAGAGGAAGAAGAAATCGTCGCCGAAGAAGAGGAAGACGAGTACGAAGAAGAAGTTGTCGCCGCTCCTAAAGCAAAATTAAAGCCCAAGAAGCGCAAGCCGATCAAAGTCAATCCGCCGCCAGGAATTCGCCTGGCGCAAAAGACTCAGCCCATCGAGCAAAAAAAAAACAGCTCATATAAGCTGCCCGGGTTAGACCTGCTGGAAGATGCAGAAGACTTTCCTTTCGAGCTGTTAGCCAAAAAAGCGGAAGAAGCAGCCGAAGTTCTCGAAAATACATTTGCTGATTTTGGACTCGACATTCAGGTCTCCGAAATCGATACCGGCCCGGTATTGACCTTGTTCGAACTGGATCTGAAACCGGGTCTGCGTGTTGCCAAAGTCACCGCTCTGGCTCATGACCTGGCGGTTGCTTTACGTGTGCCTTCCGTACGGGTGGTGCCTTCCATCCCCGGAAAAAATACGGTTGGCGTTGAAGTTCCCAATGACAAACAAGTCATGGTGCGGTTAAAAGAACTGATCGAAGCCTGTTCGGACGAAGCGGAACACAGTCGCATTCCCCTGTTCATAGGCAAAGATGTCAGCGGGCATCCCCTGTCAGCCGACCTGGCCAAACTGCCTCACCTGTTGATCGCCGGTCGAACCGGAACCGGGAAAAGTGTCTGTCTCAACACATTGATTCTCTCACTGTTGATGACCCGCACCCCCAACGAAGTCAAAATGCTGATGATCGATCCCAAGATGGTGGAATTGAGCGGCTACAAACGCATTCCGCATCTGATGCATCCCGTGATCACCGACATGAAAAAAGCGGAAGCCGTGCTGGCATGGGCCGTCGACAAGATGGAAGAACGTTACGACCTCCTGGCCCGCTGCGGATCCAGAAACATCGAAAGCTTCAATAAACTCGGCAAGGAAAAAGTGCTGGAACTGGCGGGCATTGATCCGGAATCGGAAGAAGCACTGCAAATGCCGGAAAAAATGCCTTCGATCGTCATCGTCGCCGATGAGATTGCCGACATGATGATGACCTCCGGCAAAGATGTCGAAGCACATATTATTCGTCTGGCACAAAAATCCCGTGCTGTCGGAATTCACCTGGTGCTGGCAACGCAGAAGCCAACGGTCGACGTGATTACCGGTCTGATTAAATCCAACCTGCCTGCCCGCATTTCATTCCAGGTTGCCAGCCGCGGCGACAGCCGTGTGGTTCTGGATGAAAACGGTGCAGACGCCCTGCTCGGCAACGGTGACATGCTGTACCTGGCACCAGGAACCAGTAAACTGACACGGGCCCAGGGCGCGTATGTCAGTGATGAAGAAATCGAGCGTGTGATCGACTTCTTCAGTGACATGGCTCCCGAATACAGCCCGGAACTGGCACAGATCACTGCCGCCAATTCCAAGAAAAATAATGGTGGCGACTCGGACCGCAAAGAAGACAGCCTGTACAATGAAGCAGTCGATGTTGTGATCCGTGAAGGTCGCGGTTCTGTTTCCCTGCTGCAACGGGCATTGGGAGTCGGCTACGGTCGTGGTGCCCGATTGATTGATTACATGGCCGAAGATGGCATCGTCGGTGAATATAACGGCTCACAGGCACGTGAAGTTTTATACACTATCGATGAGTGGGAAGCGATCAAAGCAAACCAGTTCGAAGACGATTTCGGCGAAGAAGAATACGAAGAAGAGTTTGTTTGAGCCTCAGGCCGTTGCTGCTTCGCAGGGAATCTGACCTGAAAACAGGGCGAAATCGGCTTTTCGTTTGACTCACACTTCCCGGCTGCTTATGATCTTTCCATTGACAGTTTGTGATTCAAAATAGCAATTCAAGCGGAAGGCTCTCAGGTCTATGTTGTCTGTCTCAAATATTGTCTGCATCAGCGGCATTATTATTATTGGCGAAATTACAGACTCCCCATGACTTGAGAATCATTACCAATTTAACAGATTTTCATAACCTCAGGTCACAACCTGAGGTTTTTTTGTTATGGAGATCAGGACGAATCAAGCCCTGCCCTGCGATGGTCTGAAAAGAATAGCAGCAGACACGATAACAAGCGTGATCTTTCAATTAAAACAGAAAAGAAAGCCCCGACGATGGCCCGAATTCAGATGTATGACACCACTTTGCGGGATGGCAGCCAGGGAGAAGGCGTGAACTTCTCATTGGAAGACAAGCTGCAGATAACCGCAAAGCTCGATGAAATGGGCTTCGATTACATTGAAGGCGGCTATCCTCTTTCGAATCCCAAAGACACCGAGTATTTCCAGCGTGTGGCCGAAATGGATCTGAAGCACGCTAAAGTCACCGCATTCGGCATGACCCGCCGCAAAGAGATCGAAGCCAGAGACGATGTCGGCATGCAGGCGTTACGGGATTCACAGGCCCCCGTGGTCACCATTGTGGGAAAAACCTGGGACCTGCACGTCACCGAAGTCCTGCGGGTCTCACTCGAAGAAAATCTGGCGATGATTGCAGATTCGGTCGGCTTTATCAAATCCTGCGGACGCGAAGTCATTTACGATGCAGAGCATTTCTTTGACGGCTTTCGTGCGAATCCGGAATATGCACTCAAAACCATCAAAGCGGCTGCCGAGGCGGGCGCAGACATCGTCATTCCCTGCGATACGAACGGCGGCAGTCTGCCCGAAGTGATTGCGAAATATGTCGACCTCGTGCGCTCTGAAGTAAACGTGCCCCTGGGAATTCACTGTCACAACGACTGTGATCTGGCGACCGCCAATTCCTTAGCCGCGATCGAACATGGTGCCATCCAGGTTCAAGGAACCATTAACGGGATCGGGGAACGCTGTGGCAATGCCGATCTGATCAGCGTGATCGCCAACCTGGTGACGAAAAAAGAAGGTTATTCCGTCCTGCTGGATAACAACCTGCATAAACTGACCGAACTCTCACGCTATGTTTACGAACTGGCCAACATGAATTTCCGTTCCGGTCAGCCTTTTGTCGGCAGCAGCGCCTTCGCCCATAAAGGGGGCATGCATGTGCACGCCGTCAATCGCATTGCACGCAGTTACGAACATATCGAACCCGAAGTCGTCGGCAACGAACGCAAAGTGCTGGTCAGTGAGTTGTCGGGACGTTCCAACATCGTCGCAAAAACAACCAAGATGCAGCTGGATAACGATCCGGAACTGCTCACACGGATTCTCGAAAAAGTGCAGGATCTGGAAAATGAAGGTTACCAGTTTGAAGCCGCCGAAGCGTCCTTTGATCTGCTCGTCAAAAAAGTTGCCGGTACGTTCAAACCTCATTTCGAAAAAATTCATTATCGCGTGAATGTCGAATCCGACAATACACACGAACCTCTCACCGAAGCGACGATCAAACTGATCGTCAACGGTCAGCAGGAACACGTGGTCGGCGAAGGCGACGGGCCGGTGAATGCCCTCGATACGGCACTCAGAAAAGCACTCTGCCCTGCCTATCCTGCTCTCGAAAAAATGCACTTAGTCGACTACAAGGTCCGCGTGATCAATTCCGCTGAGGGAACCGCCGCCAGTGTGCGGGTGGTGATTGAAAGCCGCGATGAACACAAGGTCTGGAGCAGTATCGGCGTCAGTGAAAATGTGATCGAAGCCAGCTGGCTCGCACTGGCAGACAGCGTCGAATACAAACTCTACAAGGACGAAGGAACCATTTCAGGCTGACCGGTGTCTCGCTTGACTGCAACGTCAAATCGAATGAGTTCCAGAATTCAGAAACCCGGACCGTCAACAATGCCCGCCCTGCCTGTTTTTGCAATATCCGAACTGGTATAGTGTCTTATCAGACTTGGAATGGCACGTTGGCCGAAATGGTCCGCACGCTCATTGGCGTGCTCGCCTGACATTGACCACCTGTCAAGAAAGGATTGATGGACCAATAGTTAGTTTAAATAACGGAAATCCAGCTATTTTGTGGCAGATCAATTTCTCCATTTTAACCATGCCTTAAAGCACAAGACCCAACCCGAAATCATGACCGAATCGTTAGAGAAACAGTATAATCCTGAAAGTGCACAACAGAAGTGGTATCAGTTCTGGGAAGAAAACGGCTATTTTCACGCCGAGCCTGATCCGGAAAAAGAACCGCATACCATCATGATCCCTCTGCCCAACGTCACCGGTGCCCTGCACATGGGCCATGCGTTGAACGGCACGCTGCAGGACCTGATAACCCGCTGGCGTCGCATGCAGGGCTATGAAGCCCTCTGGATGCCCGGAACCGATCATGCCGGCATTGCCACCCAGGCTGTGGTCGAACGCCGCATGAAGGAAGAAGAAAATCTGACACGGCATGACATCGGTCGCGAAGCGCTCGTCGAACGGATCTGGGACTGGAAAGACCAGTACGAAAAACGCATTCTGAATCAGCTGAGAAAACTGGGCGCCAGCTGTGACTGGCAGCGCACCCGCTTTACACTGGATGACATGTGCTCCAAAGCGGTCCGCCGCACCTTCCTGAAGCTGTTCTCAGACGGTTTGATCTATCGTGGGAAACGCCTGGTGAACTGGGACCCGTTCCTGCAGACCGCAGTCGCAGACGATGAAGTTTTCTCAGAAGATATTGCCGGTCAGTTCTGGACCTTCCAGTATCCGGTGGTCGGCAGTGAGGAACGGATTTCATTCTCAACCACGCGTCCCGAAACGATGCTCGGCGATACCGCTGTCTGCGTTCATCCTTCCGATGAGCGTTACACGCACCTGGTCGGTAAATTCGTTCGCATTCCATTAAACGGACGTGAGATCCCGATTATTGCCGATGCCTTACTGGCAGATAAAGACTTGGGAACCGGAGCCGTCAAAGTCACCCCCGCGCATGATCCGAACGACTATGCCTGCGGACTGCGAAATGATCTGGAGCAGATCAACATTCTGAACCCCGATGGCACGATGAATGACGCTACCGGTGAATATGAAGGCCTGGATCGTTACGCCGCCCGTAAAAAAGTGGTCGAAGACATGGAAAAGCTGGGCTTCTTCATCGAAGTGGAAGACCGGCAGATCCCCGTCAAGCACAGCGACCGTTCGAAAACTCCCATTGAACCTTATCTGTCTGACCAGTGGTTCGTAAAAATGGATACCCTCGCGCAGTCTGCCATCGATGCTGTCGATGACGGCCGCGTGCGTTTCTTTCCCAGCCGCTACTCCAAAACATATCTGGACTGGCTCAAAGAAAAGCGCGACTGGTGCATCAGTCGACAACTCTGGTGGGGACATCGTATTCCCATCTGGTACTGCGACACCTGTTCTGAAGACGACCTGAAACTGGCATTTGCCGATCGTTATGACGTCGATTACCGCCGGGACGATGAAGATACCTGCTGGCTGATCTGCAGCGAAACCGACCTGGCGGGTGACGAACTGGGTGCCGCTCATAAGTTGACCCAGGATGAAGATGTCCTGGATACCTGGTTCAGCAGTGCCCTCTGGCCGCACGCCACGCTGGGCTGGCCTGACAAGAATCCGGATCTCGATTATTTCTATCCAGGCAGTGTGCTGATCACCAGTCGCGATATCATCACTCTCTGGGTGGCGCGCATGGTTTTGACCGGCCTGTATAACATGGAAGACATCCCCTTCAAGCATGTCTGCATCCATCCTAAAATCCTGGATGGTTTCGGGCAGACCATGTCCAAATCCAAAGGGAACGGCGTGGACCCCATGGACCTGATCGACAAATACGGCGTCGATGCAGTCCGCTTCACGATTGCCTCTTTCGCAGGGGAAACACAGGACGTCCGTCTGCCTGTCGGTTACGAAGACCCGGAAACCGGGGAAGTCGTGCCTCAAACTCTGGAACATCAGACAACGACTCCCTCAGGCGGTGCTAAACCACGAATCAAATTCCCCAAAAGTGGAAAATCGTACCAGTATACGAGTCCCTGGTTTGATCCTGATCCCGGCGAAAAAGTGGCGAGGATTGTCAGCGAACGTTTTGAGTACGGCAGAAATTTCTGCAACAAACTCTGGAACGCCAGTCGCTTTGCCATGCTCAACCTGGAAGGTTACACCCCGGCGCCGCTCGCAGAGTCTGATTTGACAATGGAAGATCGCTGGATTCTCAGTCGACTTTCCACGGTTGCCGAAGAGATGACAACCGTCTTAAATCGCTACCAGTTCGACGTGGCCACTCGCGCCATTCGCGACTTTACCTGGAACGAATTCTGCGACTGGTACCTGGAAATGATCAAGCCTCGATTGTGGGACGAGGAACAGAAACCGGCAGCACAGCGCGTGTTGGTAGGAGTGCTCGACGCCCTGCTCCGTCTGCTGCAGCCTTTCGTCCCCTTCATTGCCGAAGAACTCTGGCAGCGATTGAATGAGATCGCGCCGGAACGCGGGCTCTTCACACCCGCAACAGGGGCCAAAAGCATCATGATCGCCGCCTGGCCGGAACCACCACAGGAGTGGCAGGATCCGCAACTGGAAAAACGGTTTGAACGGCTGCAGGAAATGATTGTTGCCGTGCGAAATATTCGTGCTGTCTATAAGATTTCACCCGCAGTACCGCTGCAACTGTTCCTGCGTTGTGAATCCGGTGTGGCCGATGACATGCAGAATATCGCCGGACAGTTCGATAATCTGGCGAAAACCTTACTGGAGTCAGCGGGCGCGGATATACAACGCCCCAGCGGGTCTGCCACATTTTCTCTCAATGATGTTGACGGCTTTATTGCTTTGGAAGGCATTATCGATCTGGAGGCGGAACTGGAGCGATTGCGGGGAGAAGCGGAAAAACTCGAAAAACATATTGAAACCAGTGAGAAGAAACTGGCCAATAAAAACTTTGTTGACCGGGCACCCGCCGATGTGGTAGCTGGAGTACAGGAAACGCTGGCAGGGAATCAGAAACAACTGCAAAGCGTTCTGAAAACTATCGATGAACTCGAGGGAAAATAGCGTCTGCTCAGACCGAGAATGGCACGGTGCCCGACATGGTCTGCGAATTCAACCGGAATCTGTTGCTCTGCCCGGACAGGGTGTATAATAAATCACTTCACGATCACAGTTAATTCAGTTTTTAATTCGTCACATGGAATCTGGTTTGCAGTGAATTCCCTGCCTGACCTGAGGAGGCTCTCTTGTTAGTGGAAATGGAGTTATCTCGCATCATTATCAGCGAGATCGGCGATCAGCAGGTGATCTATCTGCGTGAAGTCGATGGCGAGCGTGTCTTCCCGATCCTGATCGGAATTTTTGAAGCCACCACGATTGACCGTCGCGTGAATCAGAAGTTTTCGCCTCAGCGTCCGCTCACGCACGACCTGTTAAAGAATACCATCGAATCTCTCGGGGGCACCCTGAAAGATATCGTGATCACGCATCTGGAAGATCACACCTACTATGCTGTGCTGCGGGTAGAACAGGATGGGGAACTGGTCGAGATTGACAGCCGGCCCAGCGATGCGATTGCGCTGTCAATTCATTTTGATCCCCCTCTGCCGATTTATGTGCATGAATCAGTGCTCGAGCAGACAGCCGGTTAAAAGTTCTCAGAGACTACTGTTAAAAGAAAACAAGCAGCCCGGAAACTGATTCCGGACTGCCTGTTGTGATTTATATTAGGTCAACTTGTTGTCAACTGGTTAATTACACTCCGCTACCAGCGGTCCGGCCAGTTCATCGAGGATAATCAGTCGACCCGGCTGAGTCGTCATGTAGGTGGACGGGATCCAGCTGGTGGGTTCATGCCGTAACGTCATCCAGACACTCATCCCCTGCCACTGCATGCCACGCGAGAAGATACCGTCACAGCCGCCGATAATCTTGTCGGCCTGCAGGAAGCACCCGGGACCAATCGTATTCGCATACGCGGGAACCAGCGTCGTGCGGCTCTTAAAGCTGGTCACGGCGTTCTGCTCAATCGTCAAAGGATGCAGCTTGGCACCCAGGCGGTGTGTCTGTGCTTTCCATTCTTCTTCGGAATTAAATTCGCCCGCAAAATGGGGTTCCCAGAATGCGATATGACAGACACGACCAATTCCGAAAATAACCCCCAGCTTCGCGCCCGCTGATTTTAATTCGCCGATTTTTTCTGCATACGAGGGCAGGACATCTGGCGTGGCAAAGTGACGTTGATTCTCGGGAACCGTTAAGTCACCCAGTGGACCATAAAAGGCCTGCTGCATGGCATACTGAAAGGCACCGGGGTTCGTGGCAGGCAGCGTATTTCCTTCTGCATCACTCCACTCATCCATATTGAAGCCGTAGACATGGTCGCAGGATACGCCCCATTCTTTGAGGAAGTACACAGCCCAGCGATACATGCCCATCGGTCCTACAGGCAGAATCAATGCCAGCTTTTCACCAGCATCCCTGGACTGTTTAATCGTTAACGCAATCTCATGTCCCAGCATGGTATCAAAGTCGGTGACGCTCCCGCACATGACAGGCTCAAAGCCTGCATGCCACCAGGACTGACGGTCCGTAATGGTCGTAGGATCAGCACTCATGCACTGATCGATTTTGGCCAGGTCCCATCCTGCTGGAAAATACCCTTCCATCATTGAACCGGCAATCGTACTCATTAAATCCATAATTCTTCCCTTCTCAAAGCGATTTCACAGGTTGGTCAAACTGTGTGAACTGTCAATAGCCAATAATTTCTTATCATTGTTGAATAATTTGGAAACCGGTGTGGATTTTAGCATAGAACCGGCATAAGAACAGGAAAGACCAGCCCGGGATTTTATAAACAAAAGAATATTTAAACAAAGACGTTGAGAACGACAAACATCTTGAATTCTCTTACCGATATAGTTCTAATAGAAGAGGTGAGTAGACGCCTTAAATGATTTGTCGATCCTGCCTTAGCTTACCTGCCTTAAACAACCAGAAGTTTATCTTTACACGATAACCGTCAACCTGCCCGATTGCACAACAGAGTCCCTCTGTTGTCAAACAACAAGAGCTTTTACCAACCGATTTTTCGTTGACAGGGTCTGCAAATCCAGATTCTTGATCAGTAAACAATTTGCTTGGCTACAGGCTCCTGCTGCGGTTCACACAACCGGAGAAACGAAAAGATGAAAGTACTGATTGCCCCAGCCTGTACGGCACTTGCCATGATTGCAGGCTGGCTGGTTTATGAACATTCCCTGAACAACACACAAACATCTCCCACAAAAATCCTTACTGAACCGATTGCAGTTCAGGTCACACGCTCCACAGAAAAGACTCTCGAAAAACGGATTACCCTGGTGGGAAATCTGGAAGCCGGTTCCCAGGTCGAAATCCGTTCGAAATACAACGGGTACATCAAGTCGATTCCGTTTGATGTGGGAGAGCAGATCAATGCCGGCGATGTGATTCTGGAACTGAATGACACGGAACTGCAGGAACTGGTCAGTAAAGCAGATGCCTCTCTGACAGTTGCCAAAGCACAACTCAGAGCGCAGGTCACAGCCCAGGAGCTGGCACAAAAGGCGTATGAACGGCTGCTGGTGCTGCAGAGATCCGGAGTGAGTACGCAGCAGGAGATGGAAGAAGCAGTCGCCAACAAGGCGATCCAGGAAGCGCAGACGGAACTGGAAGAAGCGCGTGTGGAACAGGCGAAATCGGACCTCGAACAAAGCCGCCTGCGACTGCGGGAAAATAAAGTACTGGCGCCGACCGATGGTTTCCTGGCAGAACGCATGGTGGATATCGGCGATCTGGCAAAACCTGATGTTCCATTAATGAAAATCGTCAACCTGGATCAGGTCCGGACCGTCGTGCATATCGTGGAAAAAGATTATGAAGATGTCAAACTGGGACAGAAAGCGCTCATCACGGTTGATACGTTCCCGGGCAAAACATTTTCGGGTCATGTGAAACGAAAAGCCCCCGTCCTCGATCCGCAAACCCGCACTGCCGCCGTGCACATCGAAATCCCGAACGCGGACTTCTCGCTGAAACCGGGTATGCATGCCCGTGTGCAGATTGTCTTTGAACATCGACCGAAAACCAGCGTCCTGCCTATTGCTTCTCTCACTCGCAGAAAAAATGGCCCCGGTTCTGCTGTCTTCATCATTGAGGGAAACCCTCCCATTACCGAACGTCGAAATATCGAAACCGGAATCAATGATGGCGAACTCGTTGAAATTCTCTCGGGGCTGGAACCGGAAGACCTGGTGATCACCCTGGGGAATCGCATGGTCGACGAAGGACAGACGGTCACGCCGGTTGAAGTTCCCATGGATCGGGTCATTCAGGCACCGCCCGCGTTAACGCAAAAAACAAACTTGTGATCAGGACGATCGTTTGATTCAACAGCAGTTCAGAAACACCTGAGAAATCAATTATGTCCCTGACCCGACTGGCAGTTCAGCGTCCGATTACAACCCTGATGTCCTCACTGGTGCTGGTCATGCTGGGGGGCGTGTCTTTGTCACAGCTGTCCGTGGACCTGATGCCTGACATTCAGAATCCCAGCGTCAGCGTGATCACGATTTACGAAGGCGCGGGTCCGGATGAAGCCGAAAAGCAGATTACCCGCCCGATTGAACAGAATTTGAGTTCTGTATCCGGCATTGAGGATATACTCAGCAGCAGTATGGAAGGTAGCAGTACGGTCCGCCTGCAGTTTCAATGGGGCACGGATCTCAACCTGGCGATCAACGAAGTACGAGACTCGCTCAACAAATTGAGAAACAAACTGCCCGAGGGAGCAGAAGATCCGTACATCCGTCATTATGATGTCGCTGACCGCCCCATTCTGTACCTCGGGTTAAACAGTGACCTGGACCCTGTCACGCTCACGCAGCTGACGGAAAATCAGATTATTCCGCAGTTTGAGCAGCTTGAAGGGGTCGCCCGTGTCCGCATGCGAGGCGGGATTGAACGTGAGATCCAGATCAAACTGGACCGCAGCAAACTTGAATCGCTCAATATGGGCGTCAACGAAGTCATCAATGCGCTCAAGCAGCAGAATATCAACCAGCCCGCCGGAAATTATGAAGAGGGACATCTCAATCTGCATATCCGCAGTGAGGGTGAGTTTACCAGCCTGGACCAGATTGAAAACACGGTCGTTCGTGAACAGGCAGGAGCGACAGTTCATGTGCGGGATATCGCGGAAGTCGTCGATGGTGAAAAGAGCGGACGGAACTGACCCGGATGAATGGACAGCCCGGCATTCTGCTGTATGTCTATAAGCAATCCGGGGCAAATACGATCAACGTCAGTGACGAGGTGCGAAAACAGGTCGAGCGGACCAATAAATCGATCCCGGATATGAACCTCACAATTCGCGTGGATAACTCGCAATATATACGACAGTCGATCGCCAACATCCAGGAAGCCGCCCTGTACGGAATGGGGCTGGCCATTCTGGTTCTGATTCTCTTCCTGCGCAGCTTCCGAAGCATGCTGGTGATCGGCGTGTGTATGCCCCTCTCCGTCCTCGCGACATTCACCCTGATCTATTTCCAGGGATTCACGTTGAATATTATTTCCTTCGGCGGACTGGCGCTGGGCGTCGGGTTGCTGGTGGATAACTCGATCGTGGTACTGGAAAGCATCTTCCGAAAACGGGAAGACGGTCTGGACCCGATCACTGCCGCCATTGAAGGGACGGAAGAAGTTTCCTCTGCAATTGTTGCCAGTACCTTAACAACCCTGATCATTTTCCTGCCGCTGATTTTTATTCATGGTACGACCGGCATCCTGCTGCATCAGCTGGCCTGGGTCGTTTCGTTCTCCCTGATCTGTTCGCTGTTTGCCAGCCTGACACTGACGCCTGTGATGAGCGCCTACTGGATTCCAGAGGAAGTCACGACTCCCCATACAGGCTGGACCCGTCACTGGTTCAAACTGATTGAAGGTTTCCATCATCTGAATTACCAGATCCTATTGAAACTGGAGCGCATTTATGAACGGATTTTAAAGTTCAGTTTGAAACATGCCACGCTCACCGGATTTCTGCTGTTACTCTGTTTTACGACGACACTGGGTCTGATTCCCCATGTCAAAACGGAATTTCTGCCTAAAACAGACGAAGCCGCGATTAACGTTTATTCCCGAATGGCAGCCGGGATTCAGCTTCGAAAACTGGATCAGCAGACACGGATTCTGGAACAGGCGACCATTGAGTCGGTCCCCGAAGCAATCGCGATTGCGTCCTTCATTGGTGACGGTGCTGATGACGCAGATCAGTGGAACCGCACGACTTTAAGAATCCAGCTGCTCCCCCGCAGCGAACGTGAACGGGGCATTGAAGAAATCCGCAAAGCGCTCGACGATTCGATCGGTCCGATTGCCGGCATGAAAGTCCAGGTCAAAGCACAGACGGAAATGATGCTGATGCGGATGATCGGGAGACGAGGCGGCGGTGATCTCGTCGTGCAGATCGCCGGCCACAACCTGATGGCCGCTCAGCAGATTGTCGACCAGGTTGTTGCAGTCATGAAACAGACACCCGGGCTGATCAATGTGGAAGCCGAGGTTTCCGATAAACGCCCTGAACTGACTGCTTCCATCGATCGTGCCAAAGCGGGTCTGTTGAAGATCAGCGTGCAGGATATCGCCCAGACACTGGAAACGACCATTCGGGGTACCGAGGCAACACTCTATCGTGAGGAAGGAGATGAATTTCCGGTCGTTGTTCGCTTGCGAGAAGAAGACCGCGATCAGATGGACGACGTGCAACAGGTGGGTGTGACGACCGCCACCGGACGTACGATTCCATTGAAAAACATGCTCTCATTCCAGCCCAATGAAGCCCCTGTTGTCATTGAACGCCAGAATCAACAGAGGATCTTGAGGGTTTTTGCAGATGTCGAGGGGCGGGACCTGGGCAGCGTGGTCCCTGAGCTCGAACAAAACCTGAGTGCCATCCAGATTCCTTCCGGCTTTTCCGTCAGTATCGCAGGCGACTGGGAAGAACAGCAGAAAAGTTTCACCGCATTGAAACAGGGCTTTATTCTGGCGATTATCCTGATGTACATGATCATGGCTTCCCAGTATGAATCTCTGCGTGATCCATTTTATATTCTGTTCGCGGTGCCACTGGGCATGATTGGTGTCATCTGGGTCTTTGTGTTTACAGACACCACATTAAATGTGCAGTCATTCATCGGCATCGTCGTGCTGTCGGGAATTGTGGTCAACAATGCCATCGTGCTGGTCGATTACATCAATCAGCTCCGGCGGAGATACCCGGAGAAACCGGTCAGCCAGTTGATCCTCCAGGCTGCCACGCGCCGGTTCCGGCCGATTCTGATGACCACGCTCACCACGGTCCTGGCCATGATCCCGATTGCGCTGGGCTGGGGTGAAGGGGGCGAACTGCAGGCTCCCATGGCGCGGGTTGTGGTCGGCGGACTGATTGCCGGGACCACAATCACCCTGCTGGCGATTCCCCTGATTTACCAGGCGTGCACCACACCGTCGCTGAAACAGAAGGCTCACACTGAGGAAGCTTTGACTCCGAAACCGCTTGTGGGCGAGCCGGTAAAATCCAGCTGAAATGACCGGGAAGTCCGGTCTACGATAGCATCAACTCCGCCGGTCTGTCTATAATGCGCCTCAAGTTGGCATTCGACTGAGCGGCAGAGTCTTTCGCGGGATCTTCTCGCGGATCAAATCGATCGGCATACCCGTCCTTCAGCTTGAATCCAACCCAAGGGATTGACGGTTTTTCTGTTACGGATCTGGGAAATACAGAATGTTGTCAATCGGGCATCTCTCTCATCTCTGGGCATCTGGATATACACTCTGACGATGATGAATCAAAAACCTGAACTGATCACCGAACCAATTCCTTATAAAACACTGTTTCCCTGGCTGAACCTGTTTCGGGTATTTCGTCTGGCCGTGGATTTCCAGAAAATCCTGCTGGCCATCGCCGCCATTCTGCTGCTCATGTTGGGAAATCAACTGTTCAACCAGCTCCCGTTCGCGCCCCGGCAACCGGTGAGTAATCGTTCGGCCCTCGTGCATCAAAGGATTGAATTTCCTCCCCGGCATGCCGACCTGTTTTTACACTCCCCTCAACAGGTCCTGACGCCGGTGCCGGAACCATCGCCGGGACTGGTTAACCTGATTCGGGGTACGACGCTGCTGGAACCGATGTCCTATTTCACCAGACCGGTGCTGACCCTGTTTCAAACGGGTGCCAGCTGGAGCATTCTGGCTTATGCCACAACGCAGTTGCTGTGGGCGATTATTATCTGGGCCGTCTTCGGCGGTGCGATTACCAGGATTGCCGCAATCCAGTTTGCGCAGGATGAACATATCGGTATTCGCGCTGCGCTGGCCTTTTCGTTAAAGCGGATTCTGTCACTGGTCAGCGCCCCCCTGCTCCCTTTCGCAGGCATGGGGTTCTTCTGGATTCTCTGCCTGCTGATTGGCCTGTTTGGTAATATTCCCAGTGCTGGCGGAGTGATTGTCAGCCTGCTGTGGGGACTGGCTTTTCTGTTTGCTTTTGTGTTGAGCCTGATTCTGCTGGTGACCTTGGCGGGCTGGCCTTTGATGATGACCACCATCAGCGTGGAAGACAGCGATGGCTTCGATGGTTTAAGCCGCATCTTCAGCTATATTTTTGGTCGAATCTGGTATTTTCTGTGGCTCGTATTCGTCACGCTCTGCTATGGAGCCGCCTGTCTGTTTTTTGCAGAACTGCTGCTGCAACTGGTCTCCCGCCTCGCATTCTGGGGCGTCAGCTGGGGCATGGGAAGCGAACAGGCCATCCAGCTGTTCAATCAGGAAGAAATGACGCTCGCTACCACTATTTCACTGGGATGGGGATCGATCCTTAACATCACCTTTTCCGGTTTAGTGATCAGTTTTTTCTGGTCTGCCAATACCGTGATCTATTTTCTGCTGCGGAAATGTGATGATGGGACTCCCCTCGATCACGTTTATTATATGGAAGAGGAAACGGTTTCGGCCAATGAACTGCCACTGGCGGGTGTTGCCAAAGCGGGTGAACCCGTGATCGAGCGCCCTGTGACTCCGGAGACGACAACTGACGAAGCACAGCAGGATACGAAAGCCCAGGACGACGCGGAATAAACCTGTCTGATCTCAACAGTCGGTCGCGCAGACTGAGAGATGGCGCTGTTCACTGCTGAGTGGGAAACAGCGACGTTAGCAGAAATCTACCAGCGAAACAGGCCTGTGCCCCAGGCAAGACCGGCACCAAATCCACTCAGGAGAATGGTATCGCCGCGATTAATCCGACCCGATTGAAATGCTTCATCTAACACAATCGGAATCGAGCCGCCGGAAGTATTTCCATAGCGATCCAGATTATTGAAAACCTTTTCGCGGGGAATTCCCAGCTGTTCACAGGCGGAATCAATGATTCTGATATTGGCCTGGTGCATCAGGAACAGGTCAACGTCATGCACGCTCATACCTGTTTTGGTGAGCATCAGGTCTATGGAATCAGCAACTGTTCTGACAGCCCACTTGAAGACGCTGCGGCCATCCATATTCAGAAAATGACGACCCGCGCTGATATCTTCGGCAGTCGCAGGATTGCGGGTTCCACCAGAGGGACGATCCAGCAGAGAACAACCACTTCCATCAGAGCCCGTCTGGTAGCAGGTCAGCCCCTGATGCGGATCACCTTTCGCCAGCAGTACGGCTCCCGCACCATCGCCAAACAATGGTGCCACGCGACGATCTTCCGGATTCACAATACGGCTGTTGCAGTCACCACCAATCACCAGTGCCAGCTTGCTGTTTCCCGTTGCGACATACTGGGCTGCCGTTACCAGGGCATACATGAAACCCGCACACGCAGCCTGCAGATCAATCGCAGGGGCATCCAGGCCCAGCCTATCCTGCACCAGGCAGGCAACGGAAGGACATTGAAAATCCGGCGTGAACGTACCGACGATCAGCAGATCGATATCTTCCGGATTCACACGAGCCGCACGAATCGCTTTCTGTGCTGCTTCGTAGCACAAATCACTGGTGGCCATTTCCGGTGGGGCATGTCGACGTTCCAGAATTCCCGTGCGTTGTTCAATCCATTCCGGGTCAAATCCAAAACGCTCCTGCAGATCCTGATTCGTAACGACGTTGTCCGGCACATACGATCCACTGGAAACAATTTGTACTCCCAACAATGAATTAGTTCTTTGACTAATCACCTGGCGACCACGCTTGCTCTCTATTTTTTTTGTCTCAGGTACCTGATCCCGCTGTTGATCTAACAACCCGGATGCATCGAGAACTGATTCGAGATCTGTGGAATCGACCTGATTTTTTGATTGAAGTTTCAAAGACATCTTGTGCATAATCCTGACATCCTTATTCAGTTTGAGTCAAACCTGTCGAACAGACAGAGCTCGACCTCCTTTCAACACGAGTCCAATCGTGATGCAGCACAATTCCATTGATTACAGAATCCCGGTTAAGAATTTCTGCTATAAATGTAGATGCACTAACTGATTACCAAAACGATTTCGCATCAGTAACCAAAAAGCTATTAAGACTGGAGCGAGACGGGAATTAACTCAGATCTCACTGATTGCTGACGAGGGCTTTTCAGACCAGATACGACAACAATGTCCGCAAAGTATAGCGATTCATAAAAATGGAAACTAGCGAAATATAGAAATTTCCAGCTAACGTACAATATAGGTAAGATCCAGTATCCTGCAAACAAACCTAAGAGCCTATTTTGACACATTTTAGACTTAATTCAATTTCGGTTTGCCGATAAGTTTCGCAAATCGTCAGATATACCAGACTACCCTGATGATCAAGAGTAAACCTGTTTCAGGCGACATCCTCATTGAGCCTCTGATTGGTCACCCCATATTGCATAACCGCCTCAAACTCCTGTTCCAGACCGGAAGCACGTTTGACCTCCACGCTGATGCCATATCCACGGGTTTCCAGAACTCTCGTCCTGACAGACAGCCCGGGATCAAATTCGCAGTTCACAGAGAGCTTGCCCTTCAGGGGAGGATAGAGACTGAGATGCACGACCCGGGTCTTCTGCTGAGGTTCGAAGCGGACCATGATCCCGCCCTCTATGAATTCAAAACCAGCCTCATCTGTGTTGCGATTCATCCACTGGGTGCAATCGCCGTGCTCTTCTTCTTCTGCAAGCGTGTCTGTATCAGACTGGTTCTCACTCAGTAGTGCTTCAAATCGTTTTTCGCGATCTGCATCTATCTCAATTGAATCTGATGACGGGGAATCGACAGTTTCAGACGCAGACTCTGCCCCCGGTTTTTCATATTCCTGTTCGGCATTTATTGACCGATCTGCTTCCGCACGTCCGATCGCTTCCCGGTCGAGCCATTCCAGCACGCCGGCAAATGCCATGAAATAGGTCAGGCAGAAAAACAGGATGCCCATCAGATTCAAACCATTTTCAGGTAAGACGGACAGCATTCCGGCCAGAACCGGTAAAATGAGCGCCAGTGTGAGCCCACTCTTCTGACTGCTGGAAAGCTGGAGCAACCGGAATTGACGCAGCAACAGCAGGTT
>NZ_CAXAVM010000124.1:0-21106 GCF_963972345.1 uncultured Gimesia sp.
AGGTTTGGTGGGGCGTTGTGCTTTTTTGGGCTGGCGATCCGTGCCCGGTCTGATCAACGTCAGTGAGACGCGCCGGCGTTCCAGGTCCACGCCCAGAACCCACGCCGTAATCACATCACCGACCGAGACAAACTGGTAAGGATTCTCGATGAAGTGGTTTGCCATTTCGCTGACGTGAATCAGGGCACTGTCTTTCAAACCGACATCCACAAAGGCGCCGAAGTCGACCACGTTGAGCACCGTGCCCTGCAGTTCCATGCCTTCGGTCAGTTGTTCCAGCTTGAGGACACCCTGTTTGAAAATCGGTCCGGGGAGATCCGCGCGGGGATCGCGTCGGGGACGGACGATCGCTTCCAGGATATCTTCCAGTGTCGGCAGACCAATTTTCAGATTCTTACTCAGGCCTCCTTTGTCGATCTGTCCTACTTTTTCAATGATCGAGGCACGATCCTGGGCCGATGACTTCAGGCTGTCGGGGGGGAGTTCCAGTTGTTCGAACACTTTATAGGCTTGTTCGTAACTTTCGGGATGAATCCACGTCGAGTCCAGTGGTTCATCTCCCTTGTCAATTTTCAGGAAACCTGCTGCCTGGGTAAATGTCGCTTCACCGACTCCCGCGACATCCAGCAGCTGTTTGCGATTCTGAAACGAACCATGTTTCTCGCGCCATTCGGTGATGCGGCGGGCGATTAACTGGTTCATGCCGGAAACATGACGCAGCAGAGAGGCGCTGGCGGTATTCAGATTCACGCCGACATAATTCACACACGATTCGATCACTTCATCCAGTGACTCTTTCAGTCGCTTGGAATTGACATCATGCTGATACATGCCGACACCGAGATGCTGTGGGTCGATTTTCACCAGTTCGCTCAACGGGTCCTGCAGGCGACGGCCAATGGAGATGGTGCCGCGAATCGTGGCGTCCAGGTCCGGGAACTCTTCGCGTGCGACCGGGCTGGCCGAGTAGATGCTGGCTCCCGCTTCGTTCACGATCAGGTAGCGGGCCTCGGGCAGGTCCTGCTCAATCATCTCGGTGATGATCTCTTCCGTTTCGCGACACGCGGTTCCATTGCCGATGGCTACCAGCTGACACTGGTGTTCGGTCATGACCTCGGCCAGCTTTTTGCGGGCGAACTCTTTTTTATCAGCTGAACCGGTCACGTATACCAGATCGGTCGCGACGCAATAACCCAGTTCATCGAGGACCGCCAGTTTGCAACCGGTTCGTAAACCAGGATCGATGGCCAGAATCCGTTGACCCTGCAGGGGAGGCTGCAGCAGCAGGTTTTTCAGGTTCTGTGCGAACACCGAAACCGCATGCTTTTCTGCTTTCTCTGTCAGTTCCCGCCGGATCTCGCGGTCGAGGCTCGGCTGGATCAGTCGAGAGAGGGCATCGTTGATGACTTCGGTCAGAAATTCGTGGAAGCGATGACCGTTGAGATTCAGGTGGCGGGCAATCGACATGCAGGCAGAATCGTCGGCCCATTCGAAGCGCACCCGTAACGCGCCTGACTTTTCGCCGCGGTTCAATGCCATGGTGCGGTGATGAGGAACTTTGATGACCTGTTCCGAGTAATTAAAGTAATCGCGATATTCCTGGCCGGACTCTTCGGCTTTCTTGGTGGCATTCACCGTCAGTTTGCCGGATCGCCAGGCGATCTTGCGTGAGATCTCACGCACGTCGGGATCTTCGCCGATTTTTTCAACGAGGATGTCGGCGGCCCCTTTGAGTACCTCTTCGGTGGTGCGGGCACCGTCTTCGGCTTTGGTGTATTGCAGTGCGGCGTTTGTCAGATTTTCTATGCTGGCATCGCCGGCCCAGATGGCATTGGCCAGTGGTTCAAACCCATGTTCCCGCGCGGTCGCGGCACGTGAAGTTCGCTTGGGGCGATAAGGACGATACAGGTCTTCCAGGCGTTTGAGTGTATCCGCTTTTTCGATCTCGGCTTTCAGTTCGGGAGTGAGCTGCTGCTGTGCCTCGATCAATCGCAGGATGGTCGAAGCCCGTTCCCAGATCTGACGTTTGAACTGCACGCGCTTCTGGATATCGCGGATCTGCACTTCATCCAGATTGCCGGTACGTTCCTTGCGATAGCGGGTAATGAAGGGAACGGTGTTTCCTTCATCCAGCAAGGCAATGACATTCTGGATCTGTTGTGAAGTGAGATTCAGTTCCGACGCAATCTGCTCTGCATCTCGTGCAGAGAAGCGGGCGCTGGAATCGTTTGATGGTATCTCAACCGCATCCATTTCGATCTCGATTCGTTTCGGTCTCAGGGCCCGAAAACTGAGTCTGGAAATTTGATAAGTTACAGGATCTACTTTTCAGTTACTAAAGAATAACTGTTTTGAGAAAAAATAGAAATGGTCTTGCTACGACATACGTGCCCGGAACAGGAGCGCATCTGTCCCGACTCTCGAAAGTGTAGTGGCAGCGACGCCACTTTAACAGGCTCACGCGACTGAAAATCGGGTGACCCTGAACGCCGCTGGAGGGGCACTGGTTGATCAACTCCCTTTTCAAAGCAGGCATGCCAGGGCCCTTCACATTTCCGGTATTCGATGCAGCTCAGAACGCGGGGACAGATGGAATCACCGGGCGGCCCCCTCGCGCAGCGGGGAACGGGGATCACTCTGTTTTGTGGTATAAATTATCTCTCTTATTCTCCCGTCAGAATCGTTTTTCTCGTCAGGACCAGACCTCGCTTCAGCCGATAAATTGACAAAGGACCGTCGCAGCTGAGAATTGATCCAGCTTGCGCAATTCAAACTTTCGTGCAGGGTCTGGCGATTCCGGCATGATCAATACAGGGGGGAGATGGCATGGCTACTGCCGTCAAAATGCAATCGTATCTACTTATTATTTTTGCAGTTAGCCTGATGAATGGCGTGACAGCAGAAGCAGGCTGGCCCTGGTCGAGCGCGACCTGTTCGGAAGAGGATTCCAAGGAAGCGAAGTGGGCCGAACGCGCTTCACGACCGGTCGGATCCCGTCAGAAATACAAGTTCGGAGAACTCTGGCCTCCCTACCCGCGCCCCACTGGTCCGAAACAGCATTTCTGGAACCGTTATCATCACGCCCACTACTGGCCTTACCCGTATACCTGCGAAGACCGGGCTTACGTGAAAGATATTATGGATCGACAGATTCATAACGGCTGGACCGATCAGAATACACTGTATGCTTACCACTTTGACAAAGATGGTAACAAGTTGACAGAGGCAGGGTTACTGCATTTGCGCTGGATCATGGAACACGCACCGGAAGAGCGTCGCATGATTTTCGTGCAGACTGCCAACAGTTCCATTTCCAGCCAGGAACGACTGGCCAATGTCCAGTATGCAGCAACCGAGATGTCTGATGGACGAAATATTCCTTCTGCCATGTTGCGGGTCAGCCCGACCTATGGACGACCGGCGCGCGAAGAAGATATGAAGTACCGTGCTTATGTTGGTTCGATTCTGGCTCCCCGGATTCAGTACACCACAGGGGGCGGTTCTGCAGCCAATGGAAGTAATTAAAGCAGTGTTGCTTTCTGTCGGTTTCTCTCTCAGTTTCTCACAACAAGTCAGCTTGAACGTAAACGGCTACCATGATTGATCGACCTGGTGAAGATGAATCAAAAGAGACCTCCGGGCAGGGCTCCCGGGAGACGGACACCAGTCATGATCTGACCGATCTGTATAGTGATTTGTTTCCCGGCACGCAGCAGGAAGGGGAATGGAAACGACCGGAAAAGAAAGTGCACGCTTCTGTTGCTGCTGAAAAAAAGGTGCATTCGATTCCTGCCCCGCAGACGCTGGATCAAACCGGTCTGACGTTGAACCAGCTGTGCAACCTGGTGTTGAAGCAGCTGTATCTGCAGGGGAGTGCGCTGGGCATTGAGATCTCGCGGAGTGCCCATCTGCCGTTCACGATTATTGATATGGCTCTGGTGTTTCTGAAAGATGACAAGTGCATCGAAGTCACGTCAGGTAATCTGATCGGTCGTTCTTCGTATCGATTCAATCTGACCGAACTGGGGCGGATCCGTGCGCGGGAAGCGTTCGAACAATGCCGTTATGTCGGGCCGGCGCCCGTGCCATTAGACGCGTATGTCAGGCAGTGTGCCCTGCAGACCGTGGTCGGCATCGACTGCACTCCTGAGAAGCTCGAAGCAGCTTTTTCCGATTTTATCATTCGCGAAGGGCTACTGGATGAACTGGGGCCCGCGGTCTGCAGTGGACGCTCCATCTTTATTTATGGGCCTCCGGGAAACGGTAAAACCCTGATTGCCAAAGGGCTGGGACGTTTTCTGAATCGGCAGGGAGGGGAGATTTATATTCCCTACGCCTTGCAGATGGAGAACAGCATCATCACGCTGTTCGATCCGACCATTCATCAGACGACCGACGATCTGGAGCTGCAGGACCGGGCACCCACTGACTTGCAGAAGGGGAGCCGGATTCCGGAGATGAAGGACTGGGCCAGACCTGAAACCGACCTGCGCTGGAGGCGCATCAGGCGGCCGGTGGTGATTACAGGCGGGGAACTGAACCTGGAAATGCTGGACCTGCGATACAACAAGGTCAGCAATTTCTATACGGCTCCGTTGCACATCAAAGCCAACGGCGGTGTGTTCCTGATTGACGACTTTGGTAGACAGCTTGTCAGTCCCAAAGACCTGTTGAACCGGTGGATTATGCCGCTCGAAGACCGGATTGACTATCTGACACTGGCCACCGGAAAGAAATTTGCAGTTCCGTTCGAACAATTAATTGTCTTTTCGACCAACCTTGATCCGAAGGAACTTGTTGATGAAGCGTTCCTTAGAAGGATTCGTCATAAGATCGAAATCACTGCGCCATCTCAAGATGTGTTCACGGAGATCACCAGACTCTGTTGTCGGCAGCGTGAAATTGAATACGACCCAGTTTTCGTAAATTACCTGTATGAGAAATTCTATAATCAGGGAAAAGCGCCCAGGTCGAGCGACCCGCGAGATTTACTGGAGATTATTCAATCAATTTGTCGATTTAAAGGACAGAAACCCGTTCTATCCACCCAATTAATTTCAGAAGCAGCGCAACGTTTCTTCTGTCAACTATAAAGTCCTTTCCTGAATATCTTTATCTGACCTGATATGGACCAGACTGATAAAGCAACCTGATTCACTCATGATCACTCGTTTCTAATATGACCGATTCAACGACATCTGCGCAAGATGACAGGTGCACTGCGATCGGAACTGGCAGAATCCAAAGGCGTGTTCTTTTGAGAGTCAACTGAGGAATTCTCACATCACGTCTTGCAAGTGGACCTCATGGAGGTAATGAAAATGTCCGGATTATTGACCAAACAGACATGGATGGCTGGCATCGCCTGTGCGTTACTTTTGTGTAACGGCTGCAGTTCGATGCGGGATAAGTTTGTCGCGAAATCAGATGCTGCTCCCACGACATTGAAAGACAAGATCACTGTCGCGAAAAACAAACTCAAAGATCCGGATAAGTTCTATGTGACTCATGGACAGCTTCAGGAAAAAATGGGAGATCTGACTTCGGCCCGCACTTCGTATGAAGTCGCTTTGGGTGAGAATCCCAAATCGGTTGAAGCCGTACTGGGACTGGCCCGCCTGGATCAGGTGGCCGGTCGCAAAATGGAAGCCGAAAAAGGATTCCAGAAAGCACTCGAGATGTCTCCCAAAGATCCCCAGGTCCGTGCCAGCATTGGTCAGTTCTATGCAGCCGAACAAAAATGGGACCAGGCAGTCGCACTGCTGGGTGAAGCCAGCAAAGCAGCACCTGCCGACAAAAATATTCGTTACCAACTGGGAATCGCGATGGCATCTGCCGGCGATTACCAGGCAGCCATGCCTCACCTGATCCGTGCAGTCGGTGAAGCGGAAGCGCATTATAACATCGGCTACATCTTAAGGGATCGTGGCGAACTGCAGGCCAGTGAGTCTCAGTTCCTGCAGGCCGTCTTATTGAAACCGGAATTCAATGAAGCACAGTACTGGCTTGATGAAATCCGCCGCGAAAAAGAAAATCGCCTGATGCTGGCTGGTGTCACTTCCGATGCCGGTTTGAATCAGGGTGCAAAACAGGCCTCTTATTCTCAGGCCAAGCCGAAAAAGACAACGGCTGCCAGAACCAATGCCCAGGTGCAGGGGATGCAGGCCGCGAATGTCGCGCAACCTGACAGTACCGGTAGTACCACACACGCCGCGAAACCACCTGCGAACCTGACTGCCGAACAGCTGGAACAGTGGCGTAATCAGCGACAGTTATAACAGCAGTTCGAGTTACTGAATCATCAATAAAAACAGGCCCCGATAAATACCGGGGCCTGTTTTTTTATGCGAACATCAACTGATGTTATGCGGATGCCGTAGCACCCTGCAGTTGTTCAGCCAGTTTGACGCACAGTCGGTTCAGCAGGGCGATTGATGTTTCTGCCTCGGCTTCCGTCATCGTCATCGGAGGGCTGACGCGTAATACGTTTCCGGCAAGGGCTCCCAGCAGGTGGATGCCATCGCCGTCTGCTTCACCCAGGTAGCAGGTCTTCACCAGTTCAATGGCGACTTCCTGGCTGGTTTTGCCACCCAGTTCGGCACACTCGATGCCGAAGACCATGCCTTCGCCACGCACTTTAGAGATGACGCCTGTCTCTTTCAACGCATTGAGACCATCGATATACAGCTGGGACAGTTTCTGGGTGTTGTCCATCACGTCGGTGCTTTCGAACTCATCCAGTGTCGCCAGCACAGCGGCGGATGAAAGCGGGTTGGCACTCCAGGTGTCAGACGCTTCACCATATTTCAGGCTGGCAATCACATCGTTACGACCGACGGCCGCTGCAACGGGAACACCGTTCCCCAGGCCTTTACCCAGGACGACGAAATCGGGTTCAATCTGATATTTTTCGAACGCGTACATGCAGCCGGTACGACCGAAGTTGGCCTGTACTTCATCCAGGATCAGCATGATATCATGGGCACGGCAGAAATCCTGCAGCACTTTGTGATAAGCGACCTGAGGATGGTAGCTTCCCCCGCCACCCAGGTAAGGCTCGGTAATCAGGCAGTTGATCCGTGTGCCATATTCGGTCCACAGATCTTCGAGTTCTTTCTGGTAGACGGAAACATCGAGCGTATCATCGGCTTTACTGATGTCATCGCATTCGGTACGGGGAAAGCTGATGAACTTGACGCGCGGATCACGGTCGGCGTCGGTTTCAGATCCGGTGACAGCACCGGCCAGACCTTTTTTACCGTGGAAACCATAGCGGGTAGCCAGGATGATATCGCGTTCTGGATCACGGTGCAGACAGGCCCAGAGTGCTTTCTGAACTGCTTCGGAACCGGAGGCGGCCCACATGACTTTGTCGCAGCGATTGCCACCTTTGAAGGATTGAATGCTGGCAATCAGTCGCTTGCTGGCTTCGGTTTCAATCGAGGTCACCGCGTTATAAGCAGTCAGCGTGAGAGCATCGAAGTACTCGCCTTCTCCTTCGCCGGTTACGTGCTCCGGTTTCCAGCCCATGTATTCGCAGAAGCGTTTCATCCAGCTGCGGGGATTGTGACCCAGGTTGGCTACCAGAACGCCGGAAGTGAAGTCGTACAGCCGACGTCCTTCGGGTGTCCAGTGATAGCAGCCGGCTGACTTTGCCAGTACGGCCTGGCTGGGGGTAAAGGTACGGAGTGCCAGTGGCTCGGTCTGGAACAGAGCGTCGCGGACGGCGTTGGATTGATTTTCATTGTCGAAGTGAATGGCTGTAGTCATGATTTTCTCTTTTACAAATCAGGTAGTGGACAGTTTTGATTGAAAATGAATCGTCGTCAGAAGAGTTCCGAAGTGATTCGCATAATGTTGACTTACACAGTTCCGTCGTAGAGGACCTCTGCCTCATCCGAGCCGGGACGATACAGGACGAGTCCCCCTTTATCATCGTTTACACGCACGACACAGTCAGGATCGCCAGCGGCCTGGTGTTCGAGAATGGCTTCCAGGGCCTGCACGGTGGCGACGGTCTGGCGGTCGGCGGATAAGTCGTTGTAGCTCAGCGAGCGAACCTTCTCGAGTCGTGCCTGGCGTTCCGATTCGGGACCGCCAAATTCGATCTGCGCGACTTCTTTCGCAAACTGCTCAATGACTTCAATTCCATATCCCCGCTGCGAACGCTCGTTCCACGGTTCAACAAAGGAAGCATTGAAATGGTTGTTCATTGAGTTCTTAAGTTCAAACGGTGTTTTCTCTTCAACCGTACATTCCACACCACGCTTGCGGGAATGCCCGTTCCATAAGCCATTGTCAAAGCGGAAAGAGACTTCCTGTTCAACGTAGCCGGGGAAGTTGTCGGGTGTGACCCAGGATGTGTGAATATCGAAGGCGGCTTCACGGCCGGACTCGTACTCGTAGATCATCCGCAGCTGGCAGCTGTCCCAGGTCGGGCCGTCTTTATCGCCGACCAGTCCTCGTTGACCGGTGGCAGTGACGGTTTTCAATTTTCCGCCGAACGTGTAATCGATCAGCTTGATGTAATGCACGGCCACATAAGTACCGGGGTTACGACCGGTAATCCACTGTGCGAACTGCTTGCCGGAAATCGCCTTGGGTTCCAGCAGCGAACAATAGCCACTGTTGACATGCTTCAGGATGTTGTCGTAGACCAGTGTCCGCATCTTTTTGTGATCGGGGTCGAACAGCTTGTGGTACACGACTTTGGCGGTCACGTTGTTCTTCTCAGCCAGTGCCACCAGTTCGTCCAGTTCCTGCAGTTTCAGGACAGACGGTTTTTCCACGATCAGGTGCGTGCCTGCTTCCAGCAGTTTTTTACAGGAATCGAAGTGACGGTCGTCGGGAGAAGCGACGCAGGCAAAGTTCAGGCCTGTGGCGGTCATCTCATCAATGGCGTTTTCGCCAGCGAAGCTCTGGAATCCACCCACTTTGTCGCCACGTTCTGCCAGATATTTTTCAGCCCGTGATCCGGTGCGGGTCGCAACCGCATCCAGGGAAACTTCAACCGGGCCCGTGGCGCGCTGGTAAAGTGCCGTCTCGTGGACTGTTTCAAAGAAAGGGCGATAGGTTTCGTCGACAATCATGCCGAACCCGACCAGGCCGGCCTTCAGGGTTTTTTCGTTTCCCGCAGAACTCATAGTAGTATCCCTAAGTGAATTCAAAAATGTTTGATTTTATGGGTGTAGATTTCAGTGTTAGTGCTATAATTAGCTGTAAGTCGATAATAGAAGCGTTCCAATAACCTGAAAGTGAATTCACTTTATGGGTCAGGAGCGGAATTGTCAAGTCTTTGAATCGAGATTCATGTGAAAAAAGAGATCTCAATATTAACAGAGCCCGACGAGCAGGAACTGCTGCAGGAAGACGAGGGTCTTTCGCTGGTGGATGAGGTCTATCAGAAGCTGCTGCTGCGGATTATTCGCTGTGAGCTGCCCGGCGGATCGGAGCTGAAAAGTACGCAACTGGCCCGGGAAATTGGCGTCAGCCGTACACCGGTTGTGCAGGCGCTGGCCCGTTTACAGGCGGATGGAATTGTGATCCAGCAGAAAAATCACCGTGCGGTCGTGCGGGAAGGGGCCGAAAACTGGCTGGTGGAGATCCACGAACTGCGTCTGCTGCTGGAACCGAGTGCCGCAGGCATGGCCGCACAGCAGATCAGCGAAGCAGAAATCACCCGTTTGCAGGAAATGGCGGCGGAAGTCAAAGCCTGTCAGCAGCAGTATGAAGACGGCGATCAGTCAGCTGAACACCTGCAGAAATGGGGGGCGGCTTCGCGTTCCTTCGATTACGCCCTGCATCTCACCATCGCCGATCACTGTGGAAATCTTCCCATTTCAGAAGCGATTCACAAATGCTGGAGCTACAAGCGGGTTTCCTATTCCGCAGCAGGCGAGACGCCGGAGATTATGACGCGGGGACTGTATGATCATCTGGTCCTGCTGGATGCGCTGAAACAGCACGATGCCGAGACCGCTGCCGCCGCGATGACGATGCATCTCAGAAATGCCTCTCGCATGCGACCTGACCGTTTGATTGTGTAATCGCTTTCCGGCTGTATTTGAGGAATGTTTTGTGAAATGACCTTGAAAAAGGGACCCCGAACTTCGCGTAGCTCTTGAAACTTGACCCGAACCTGTCAAAAATGGCACCCGCATAGTCCATGGCACGCAGTGTTCATGGAATGGCATCTTCTCATTCGCTTTCGATTTAGATTTAAAAGGCAAACATCCGTCATGTCAGATAACCCACGTGTAATTTTAAGTGCTTTTGCAGATGAAGCAGCAAACCATAAAACAGCCGTCGAGCAGATGGTGGCACTTTCGGCATTAGGACTGCGTTATTACAGCCCCCGGTTTATTGATGTGAACGGTGATGGCAATATCAAGCATGTGGTCGATCTGAATAAAGCCGAATATAAGTCGTTGCTCAAACTGCACGATGAATACGGCATCAACGTGACCAGCATCGGTGCCCGCGTGGGAAAAATCAAACTCGACGATAAAGACGATGGCTCGCACAATGTTTTTGTTCCGTTCAAAGACTATCTGAAAAAAGAGGTCGCCAACACCATCAATGCCGCGACGACCCTGGGCACGAAACTGATCCGCGGTTTCTCTTTCTATCCCCCCAAAGGGGAAGATGCCAAGCCTTACATGAACCAGGCCGTGGACCAGATTGGTCAGATCGTCGACCTGTGTGCCAAAGAGGGGCTCGTGTACGGACTCGAAATCGAACCCAACCTGATTGGGGAAACCGGACCACTGCTGGCCGAACTGGCCCGCAAAGTCAATCGTCCGAACATGGTCACCATTTATGATGGCGGTAACATTGCGGCCCAGAATAAAGACGCCATGCAGTGCCTGAGCGAATTCCACGACATGCAGAAATCGATGGGCTGGCTGCACATCAAAGATTACGCCGTCGATAAAGACCTGGAATGGACGGGAGTCGTCGATGAAGAACGCCTCAAGAATTTCGTTCCCTCCAACGTGGGAGACGCCGGTCATGAATTCATCCTGCGTGAACTGCGTGAGATGCTTCCCAAAATGGAAAAGAAAATGAAGAAGCTCGGCGTGCCCGGTGTCTTCCTGGAAGTCGAACCTCACTTGAAGGGGGGCGGACAGTTTGGCGGTTTCAGTGGTCCCGATGGAATCGGCGTCGCTGTGCGGGCATTGTGCTCCGTGCTGGATTATGTAGGCATCGATTATGATTTGCGGACCTTCAAAGACATCCAGGAACTGCGTGGCTTCTAGTCATCAGATTCAGCCGGACTGAACGGGTCTCGTGTTTCAGGAACGTCAGCTTGAAGAGAAAACTGTCGATTTGCTGTCTCAATTGCTACAATGAAGTGAAAGTCGTTCGAGAGTAAAAACCAATGTTATTTGATCCACAGCATCTGCAGGATATCATTGCCTGCCCGAAAACCAAGGCGAAACTCATCTGCGAAGGTGAGTTTCTGATTTCTGTCGATCCTGAAACACGACTCAAGTACACGATTAAAGACGGAATTCCTGTCATGCTGGTTGACGAAGCGGTCGAGCTCCCTCAATCTGAGTGGGCTGAGATCATGCAGCGTCACCAGCGGAATCCGGAAACAGGAGAACTCGTCTCCTGAAACCATTCACCGCCTGAGGAGATCTGATGAGAAACACGTTGAAGAAACCTGTATCTGAAAACTGCTTCATCAGAACACTCTGCTTTTCATGGGCGGCGTTACTGCTGGTCTCTTCTCTGCAGGCAGACGAGCCGGCGACAGTGAAGTCGGAACCAGAAGAAGGGAAAGACCGGTATTCCTACAGCCTGCAGGATCACGATCCCAACGGGATCGGCAAGTTTTACCTGGGGCGGGAAATCGCCCGCGTGATGGGTTACCAGGGTGCGCCCTGGCTGGAGCGCAGGACCCGCGAGCAGGAAGAACGGCTTTCGCTGCTTCCCAAAGCACTCAAGCTGAAACCCGGTATGGCGGTTGCTGACATTGGTGCCGGCAGCGGGGTGATCTCTGTGATCCTCGCCGAGCATGTCAGTCCCGATGGTAAAGTCTATGCCGTCGACGTGCAGCAGGAGATGCTGGATCTGCTGGATCAGAAGATGAAGAAGCAGGGGGTCGAGAACATTCATCCCGTGCTGGGGACACAGAAATCGCCGGGCCTCAAACCCGAGTCGATCGACCTGGCGATCATGGTCGACGTCTATCACGAGTTTGAATTTCCCTATGAAATGATGCGGGAAATTTCCAAAGCCCTCAAACCCCAGGGGCGCGTGGTGCTCGTCGAATACCGCAAAGAAGATCCGGCCGTTCCCATCAAGCTCGTCCACAAGATGTCAGAAGCCCAGGCCAAAAAAGAGGTCGCCCGGCCCGAGCTGAATCTCAAGTGGAAAGAAACCATCGGCATTCTGCCCCGCCAGCATATTCTGGTGTTTGAAAAAACCGCAGAGAAATAAACAGGACAGTATTCTACATAGTCGCTGAAACCTTTTCATCCCTGGTTTAGCGATTTGCTAGTGGGCTTCGCTGGCCGGACGCACGATGAACATCGCTGGACCGCGATAGTGTGACCAATTTGCCGTTGATGTGACATATTGGGTGGGTGCTGCGAATTAGTTTAACTGATGTAATTTGCGTTTCTGCAATGTTTAGTTCTTTAAGTCGCGATATCGCCGCAAGGTCCGGTACGGCAGCATCTGTGATTGCTGTGCGTTGAGCATTGATTAGTCGTAGTTCGGGAAGATCGCGTAAGTGAACTATACCAGCGTCCGTAATCGCCGTCTCATTGAGTTTGATGCGCTCAAGTTTTGGAAATCCTGTCTTGAGTATTGCGAGGTCATCGTCCGTAACGGCGGATTGATAGAGTATCAATTCATTGACGTGTTCAAAATCTTTCGCAATCTTCAGCGCCGCCTTAACGTCAGCATTCACACGTACGCCACGAAGATCAACTGTGTAAATGACCTGGAATCGTCCAAAGATCCATTGGCCCAACTTAGATGTGAAAGCGGAGCGAACAATCTTGGGTGAGTGCGAAGTGTAAGCGAGTTTGGCGTAGATCGGCGGGAGTCCAGTACGCGTTGTGCCGCCAAGCAGTTGAATGCGCTTCTGATCGTGTGATACGGAATCGCGGTAGGAGAACAATAGGATTGCAGTAACTAACAGAACAATAATACAAACTGAGATACCACCTCGCTTTGTGATCTTACGCACAGCATTGGCGTCAGACGTAGGGGGATTGGATGGCGCTCTATTGGGATTTTTAAACATGGACGCTCTCTCCCAGTTAACTTGTTAGTCACCTTCATCGACTTGTTCATATATGATAAGCATCAGGAAAGGTGATTAGCGAGAAAGTATCTCCGAATTTATGACTGAATTCCTTAATCCCAAGAAGCCATTCATCCGTTCCTGAGGTTGGAAACTAAAAAGGGGTCAGGTACCTTAATATTAAGGTACCTGACCCCTTTTTAGTAGATGCTGTTAAAAAACAGGCTCACACCGCTTTGATGTGAGCCTGTGACGTTTCTCCTGTTATCAGGGTGAGAATTAATACTCGCCGATCACTTCACCGCCGGCAATCGTACCCAGCGCGGAGTAAAGTCCGAAATCAATGCTGGAACCGATCAGTCTGACCGATCCGTCGCCCAGCAGAAACTGCGCAAACCCCACGTGCGGTGCCGAGACATCGCGGTCATCACTGGCCGGGTTGTTGGGGACATGACCTGTCTGAAACAGGATCATATGCCCGTGGTCATCGGTGGCATCGGTAATTTCACGGACGGCACCGGCCCAGGTGGTTTCGTATTCAAAATGGTTTCCATGTGCGGCTCCATTTCTGAATACGCCGTTCTGACGTTCTCCCACACACAGGGTATTGGAGAGACCGTCTACGACATCGCGGGGGCGCGTCGAACTGTTGCGGCTGAACATGCCCGCGCGTTTTTCCTGCGTGGCATCCAGATCGGGAGGACCGAAGCTGGCGACATAGCAGCCCATGGCATACCGCTCGGCTGAACTGCCCATTTCGATAAAACCGTTTTCCGAAACGGAATCGGACGGGCAAAGCAGGCCGGGAATCTGGCGTTCGCGGGGAACCAGGTTCACGGGGCTGAAGATCGGTTCTTCCAGGTCAAACTGGTTGTACAGATTGGCCTGATCGATCATCGGCAGAATCATGGTCACCCAGCCAAAGCCGGAATTGTTGCCCTCGGTTCCCGGCTTATACACATAACCGGAGGGATAACAGCCATGGGTTTCCTGGTAATTGTGTAACCCCAGGCCCAGCTGTTTCAGGTTATTTTTACACGAAAGTCGTCTGGCTGCTTCCCGTGCCTGCTGGACTGCAGGCAACAGTAAAGCAATCAGAATGGCGATGATGGCAATCACCACCAGGAGTTCAATCAGAGTGAACCCCCTGTGAAAGTAACGTTTGGTTTTCATGGAATAGATTCCAGCTTTCAAAAAAGAGACGCGCTCAGTCCACAACATCAGCGCAGACAGAGAGCAGTCTCTGAAAATCATTCGAGTGAAATCGGCGCTGCAAAATATGCACGCACCTTTCGCGGAATGTCACACACGGACATTGCAGCGGGTCTTACGTGAATGAAACCGAAAGCGGAAATTCAGGCGGGGGAACCGGCGGGGGCTCCGCCAGGCATTGATAACAGCAGGCAGTTGACAACATCATAGCGAACAGATCCTGCTGTGCAGGGATCTGGTTTTTGTCAGGGGGCAGGACTGAGTTCCATCCGGAATACAGTTCCGCCAGGATCTGTCCCCAGGAGACCGAGGTAAAAACAGGTCCGGTCAGGCGGTCCTGCCTGCGCACATGGATTTGCGTTGACGCATTTTGATCGTCAGGCTGTTGTTCATTGGAAGCGACCGTCGCAGGTTGTTTCGACTTCGAGTCCACATTCAGTGTGAATTCCCACCAGAGCAGTGAGACGTGGATGTGCGTCTGAGGAATTTCTGAACCGCTCGACGGATGGGAATGGGAATGCCCATGGTGGCTGTGGGAATGACCGTGTCCATGTGTATGCGAATGACTGTGGCCGTGTGAGTGGCTATGGCTGTGACCGTGTGAATGCTGATGGTCGACATGCCCGGAAGAGTGCGTATGTTCTACCTGAACCTGCAGGCTCTGGAGGATCGTCCCCAGAAGCCCCAGGCTGGCCAGAATCCAGACGAGTGGTCGCGACAGAAATTTCATCACAGTTCGACGATAATTCTCACGAGAGGCAAAATCAATGTTCCTGCGGCGCGAACAGAATGTCTCTGTTCAAATAAAGGGGCCAGCAGGACAGGATGGCAGTGCTTTTTGTTCACTCCCTGGTGGGGCTTGTTGGTGAAAATACGATTCGCTGCAGCATGCTTGTTTCAATTTAACCCTTAAAAACAGGGGTATTATAACGGATTGACCCATTTTTATGATCCCGGTATACTCCGCCGCGGTTGAGTCACCATACATTTGCAAACCAAACTTCTCTGGAAGAAGGACAGGAATGCAAAGGGAAATGGACTCAAATAATTCTCGTTCAATAACACTTCGGCGTTCTGCAGTGGCATATGGTTATACGTGCATCCTATCCAGGTCGTATTCTACAAGGGTTTGTTGACAAATGATGTTCAGCAACTTGCTGATACCGGGCCTGATCGCTGTCGGTCTGTTTCTGGTATCAATAATTTGTACCTGTGTCATTCTCAGACTGGCACCGCTGCTGGGGCTGGTCAAGTCACCCACCAGTCGCTGTTCGCATGTCATGCCCACTCCCCGTGGCGGAGGTGTCGCTTTTGTGGTGTCGAGCCTGATCGCATTTTCGATGTTATATTTTTCCGGTTCCATTTCAGGCACGGTGATTCCCGTGATTTTGACAGGGGGAACACTGATCGCCGCCCTGGGATTCTGGGATGATCTCTGTAATGTGCCTGTCAGATATCGACTGAGTGCCCAGGCCGCGATCATCGCAGCTTCCGTATATGCTCTGACTCCCTTGCCGGCTCTGGAATTCTGGGGCTGGAAACTGGATGCCAGCCTGATTACCTGGGGTATCGCTACAGTCGCCCTGATCTGGTGGTTGAACCTGTTTAATTTCATGGACGGCATCGATGGACTAGCCGGAGGAGAGGCAGCCTGTCTGCTGATCGCTGCGTCGCTTCTGATTTTTCTGAAGACCGCTGCCTTTGAAACAACCGAGCAGACACTGATGGTCCTGCTGACGGTTTCCCTGCTGGGTTTTATGACATTCAACTGGCCTCCTGCGAAAATATTCATGGGCGATGCCGGCAGTACTTATCTGGGATTTACCGTGGGGATACTCGCTGTGAGTACTCTCAATTCCGGTTTATTGAATCTCTGGGTCTGGTTAATTCTCCCCGCTGTTTTCTGGGTTGATGCCACATTCACTTTGCTCAGGCGAATGATCCGTCGCGACTGCTGGTACCAGGCACATCAGTGTCACGCCTATCAGAGACTCTCGCGATTTCTGGAAGCATCACAACACGGCAGCCGAGCCCGGCATCGCGCTCATCGCAAGGTCAGCGTTGGAACGTTGTGCATCAATGTCGGCTGGTTATTTCCGCTGTCGGTCGTCGCATGCTACTGGCCGGCCTGGGGCCTGCTGACCGTGGCCGCTGCCTGGACACCGCTCGTATTGCTTGCCGTCGGTTGTGGTGCCGGAAAGCCGGGGAATATTGAACTTCGGCAGCAGAAACATACCAAAAATGTCGAATTTCAGGAAGGGATTCCGCTCGAGATTTGAGCGAGTCTCCCCCGATCTGTTTTGCTACGGGCCTGCAACATCTTCGCTTCGCGGTTGAAACGGTCGTGGTTGAAATCCGAAGTCCTGTTCCGCTTTGATATGATCAAAGACCAGGTCGGCATTCATGCGTGCGGCCATGCCCGCAGTCAGATGTCGGAAGCGGGGCAGAAAACGAAACAGCGCGACCGCCACACGAAACAGAATCAGCGGAATTCGCACGAAACGAGGTTTCAGCTTCAGCGCATTGAATACACGCTCGACCATTTCACGATACGTTAATGTTTCCCCGCCGGAAATATTATAGGCCTGATTGACCACCGTCCCGGTTCGCAGTGCCTGCAGGCTCGCGGTGGCGACGTCGGCTGCATGGATGGGCTGTCGTTTCCCTTGCGCGTTGCCCAGCAGGGGAAAGCATTTCCAGCGCCGGATGAACCGGGCAACGGAAGCAATGTTTTTATCGCGCCCGTAGCCATAAATCAGCGTCGGTCGCAGAATGACCCAGGAAATCTGCCGGGCTTCCGCCCAGCGTTGCAGTTCTGCCTCTCCCTCTGCCAGCTGTTGTGCCGTGTGTTGCTCGCCGACATCGATTGATTCCGTTTTAGTGAAGCGGCTGGTCGAGCTTAAAGCGACGATCCGCCGTGCACCATATTTCGAAAGCAGTGGGAACTGTGCGGGGAGGACCCAGATGGGCGCCAGACAGATCCAGTCTGTAATCGTCTCCGCTGGATCTGGCTCCTGGGGAGAATCGACTAAACGTCGCCACTCAACCGGTGTGCCATCACTCTGTTCCCCGGGAAGTTCAGCCCTGGTGAATGCGACAAACCGCAGATCGCAGTCGGAAGGCTGCAGGACATCATTTGAGAACAGGCACTGTCCGACCGGGCTTCTGGCCCCGATGACTCCGATCACGTGTATCTGGTTCGACATGGTCCGGCGGATTCCTTCAGAGGCTGACAGGCGTTGCTGGAAATAAGAGTGATGTCAACTCGGTTAACGTATCCGCATATACGTCTGCTGTCAGCTGATCTTCAAGACTGACAGCATGCCCGGTTCCTACCAGCGCGCTGGTGCCGACATGGGCGGCCTGTCCTGCCTGGATATCGGTCCGTTTATCTCCCACCATGATGGACTGTGACAGGTCCAGATCATATTTCTGTGCAGCATCCAGCAGCATTTGCGGCTTTGGTTTGCGACATTGACAGTCGATACGATAATGTCCTGTTCCTTTGGTGGGATGATGAGGACAGTAGAAATAATCGGCAATGGTCACATTATGTCGGGAAAACTCTGACAGTACCCAGGTCATCAGTTTCTGGAATTGCCGTTCTGTGTAGTACCCGCGGACGATGCCTGACTGATTGGTAACGATAAAAAGTGCATAACCTGCGTCTTGAGCTGCCTGACACAATTCGAAGATGCCGTCGATGAATTCGAAATCCTGGATCCGGTGCAGATACTCTTTTTCGACGTTGATCACCCCATCACGATCGAGAAACAGTGACTTTTTACGCGACGAAGTGACCTGCATGACTCAATCAGGCTGCCAGTCTCGGTCGATCGTTCTGATCCCGGTCGGATGTGCCCCAGTCCAGGTCAAAGTTGAACAGGGCAGCTTCAACGCATTCGCAGAGCGTATGCTCGAGCACGAGATGCACTTCCTGAATCTGGCTGGTTAGTTGACCGGGAGCAATCACGCACACATCACATAACCGGCGGACCTCTCCCCCGTCGTTTCCGGTAAAGATAATGCTGGGAACATTTTTTTCCCGGCAGGCCTCTACCGCTTTTACGATGTTGGGTGAATTGCCGGAGGTGGTGATTCCCAGGAAGACATCGTTGGCGGTCAGCTTGCCTTCCAGTTGTCGGGAGAATACGACATCGTAACCATAATCATTTCCGATGGCCGTGATGATCGAACTGTCGGTCGTTAATGCTTCCGCCGGCAGTGATGCCCGGTCCTTGCCCAGGCGGCACACAAATTCTGCTGCCAGATGTTGTGCATCCGCAGCCGAGCCTCCGTTACCTGCAAGATAGAGTCGTCCGCCCTGCTGATAGCTCTGAAGAATGAGATCCACGGCTTTCGCGAATTCCTGCTGCACTTTGGTGTTTTCCAGCAGTTGTTTTTTGGCAGCAATGGATCGTTCCAGGTTGCGGCAGATGATTTTACTGGCCTGATGCATGTGAGCAACTCTCCGTCCGTGGCAATGCGCTTTCAAAATGCAGAGAATTTTGCAGTGGTCCTTCCGGTAGATCAGCTGCGAGCAATTTTGAATGGTGATCACTTCAATCGAAGCGCCAGTATAGTTCATTTCGAAAAACAGGGGCAAGATAAGTTTTATTCGCTCAGGGAACCCGGACAGCACAATAACAGCGGCCTGTTAGTGAACGCATGGGTAATCGGAAACGGGCGTTTCAGTAAGAACTCTCTGGAACCGGCGGTTACCAGATGTGTAAGACCCGGGCCGGGAGAGAAGAAAAGGGTGAGTAACGGGATTTGAACCCGCGACCTCCGGAATCACAATCCGGCGCTCTAACCAACTGAGCTATACCCACCATAACGATGATTTGACCAGGTTGAACCTGATTTTAACCAATTGCCGTGCCCCTGAAAAGCCTCGAATTCGCGGCAACGGGAGCATGTGCTACGTTATCGAAGCTGTTTTCGGGATGCAAGTATTCCAAGCCCCGGAATCAGGAATATTTCCTCTATACGTGCATCTCCTGCGAAGAATCTGTAGAATTGAACCCTCTTCAGTTCCCGTATCAAGTCACACTGATCTATCCGAAAAAACAGGGAAAAAGCATGAAAACCATTAGATTCACCTGCATGATTCTAGCAACCTGCGTTTTGAGCCTTTCTCAGACAGAGCTGTCTGCTCAGGATTCCACTAATTATCCCACAATCGGAGAAGTCGTCCGCGTCGATCCCGGCCTGGACGCTTTGATAGACAAGGATGCCCGGATTGAGGTTCTCTCGTCCGGCTTCGACTGGTCGGAAGGCCCGGTCTGGATAGGAGATGCTGCAGATGGATTTCTGTTGTTTTCTGATATTCCCCGCAATTCCGTCATGAAATGGAAAGAAGGGGCAGGGGCGTCGCTGTTCATGAAGCCGTCAGGTTATACCGGCGTGACTCCCTATGGAAATGAACCGGGCTCTAACGGTCTGTTTCTCGATCCCGAAGGACGTCTGGTTTCCTGTGAGCACGGCGATCGCCGCGTCTCTGTTCTGACCAAAAAAGGCGGCAAACGAACGCTGGTCGACAACTACATGGGCAAACGGTTGAACAGTCCCAACGATGGGGTCTTCAAATCCAACGGGGATCTGTACTTCACTGATCCTCCTTACGGGCTGCCCAACCGCTACGACGACCCGCGCCGCGAACTGGATTTTTGTGGCGTCTATCGTCTGGCGAAGGATGGCACACTGACTTTGCTGACCAAAGAAATGACACGTCCGAACGGGATTGCGTTTTCACCTGATGAAAAAACATTGTACGTTGCCCAGTCTGATCCCGAGGCGGCACTCTGGAAAGCGTTCCCCGTCAACCAGGATGGCACACTGGGAGCCAGCAAAGTTTTTTATGATGTCACAGACAAGGTCGGCAAACTGCCAGGGCTGCCTGATGGGCTCAAAACAGACGTTAATGGAAACCTGTTTGCCACCGGACCGGGAGGCTGTTACATCTTTACTCCTGAAGGCAAACTGCTGGGACGCATCAGCACGGGCGAACGGACAGCCAACTGTGCCTGGGGGAACGATGGCACGGTTCTGTATCTGACCGCAGACACCTACCTGGTTCGGATTCCCACAAAAACCAAAGGACGCGTTGGTCCTGCGAAATAAACCCGTTCAGTAACGAAGTTCTCCGCTGCTGCACCGCTGCCCGTTACTGGGGAGCGGTGGGGAGCGCGGGAGTTTCCGGATTTTTAAAGACAAACAGGACTTTAACGGGTGCCTTTGAGATCAATGTCCCGGCGGACTGTTGCATCACCTTGCGGGGCTTTGCAGGACTGTCGCCGAAAGGCTTAGACGCCATCAGGGGCGCATCCGTTGCTGATTTGAATGGCTGCGCGGAATCCTTTTTCTTAAGCAGGTTGGATCGCGCCATCTGCTTGAGATCGGGTTCGTTCTCCGCAGGAACCTGCATCCGATAGCGCATCTGGTAAGAGCGTTGCGAGCTACCTTTGGCCTGAGGTTTGGTTTGAGCAAGTCCATCCGTTACAGTTTTACGGCCTGCCGGGTTTTTATTGTACTGGTCAGAATTCTCTTCTTCCGGCAGCACCGCCAGGGAAGATGATTTTGCTGCTTCACGTTCTTTGAGGGGCTCTGACTGTCGTGCCAGCAGTCGAGGCA
>NZ_CAXAVM010000125.1:0-20902 GCF_963972345.1 uncultured Gimesia sp.
GCTCCCGGATCAAATCACCAAATTCATGAGAGTGGATATCGACATCTTCGAGGTGATGTTGCAATAACCCCTTGAGCTCTAATGTGGATTTCGGAAGATCAGGTTGCCGATTTTTTGCATGAATTAGCGCTAAACGATCACGCGAAAGTTCTTTTTCACGTTCGTCCAACTCCGACATCATTTCACGAAGAAGTTTCGGATCAGCATTATCTACCTCTCTGATCAGTTTTTTGATCTTTTCCCTTTCACGTTCAATCCCTTCCCCGACCCGATTTAACTTATTTTCACGGGTACGGAGATTTTCAGGGCCACCAGCTTGAGCTTGCTGCAAGATCTCCTGATACTGAGTATCGATTCCATCCAGTGACGAAAGGGTTTTCAGGGTCACCTCCAGCAGCTTCTGTGCGGCTTTTGGCCCATGAAACCCAACGGAGTTCCAGCAGTGCCACTCGCGGGAATTAGAGCACATCAGGTTGGCAGTCATACCGTTCCCTCCCCACACGTAATGACAACCACAGTAGAAACAAGTGGCATGCTGGCCGAATGCTCGTGTTCGCTTTTTGGGAACTTGATATCTGGAATCTACACCGTTTAACTTTTTCTTACGCTTAAAATGGGCATTCTTCCTTTCCAATGCTTCGAGGACCGGATCGATTTCATCTGGAGAGAAGAAAGCCAGATGCGGCTCTTCCCGATGGATGGCGCCCTTCGGATTCGGGACAGATCGTCTTTTGCCATATTCATGCTTCTTGACAGTATGCATTTTACCACGTTCGGGTAAGCCTTTTAATATCGGATTGCGGTAGAAACGAAGTACCATTCTCCCGTCCCATTGGTTTTTTCTACAAGAAGGGCCTGGAGGAAATCCCACATCATTGAAGTACTCTGCTACCGCTGCACCATTCAGTGTCCTTCTCAGGACCTGTAACCCTTTTCTGATGTACTCTGCGGCATCCTCTTTCTTTGACCACTCTGAGAATGTCTCGGCCCCATCAGGTTTGAAGTAACCAGCAATGGGGCAGGGAGTCGCACCACCAATTTTTTTAAAATGGTTCATTTTTTTATGTTTGATCCGGCGTGATGTATGCTCATTATGCTTCATATGCTCTTTGCACGCATCCAAAAGTCTGGATTCCCAGTCTGGATAAATCGTATCAAAGTCATCATTCGGTGAAATCACTCTTGTCCCTTTGTCTACCGCAATACCGCATATACGGTGTGCTGCAGGACCGCGAACCAGACGTCCAATATCCTCAAAGGTAAGCAAGTCGAATTCGTAAGCTTTAAGTCTGGCTTCAACTTCGGCGAGCTCAGGACGGTCAAGCCACTCCCCCTTTCCTGTTGTTGCGATGACTCTGAATTCGATCTCTCCATCAAAATATTCCCGCGCGATTTCTTGACCGTGATCGACCTGGTCGTCAAGGCTTATTTCCTTTTGGTTTTGACACCCAGAAATTCGCGCGACAATCCCGACGATCAGGGTATGACCGTTCCGTGGTACAAGTTCAACTTCTTCTCGATAGCTCATTATTTATCACTCCGTTTTAATTAGATTTTTTTGTTTTTATATTTGTTTAAAGCAAGTCAGCATGTTTTGAGTCACACTTTCTTAGCACTGGCCCATTGTCTGGCATAAGCGAGAGACTGGGGCCAGAGGCGCAATGCACGTTCGATCTCACGTCTCTGTGTTGTGGCACGAGTGTGCGTATAGACGCCAGTCATGCCCAGGCCGCCGCTACGGGCGTCCTCGCTCGGTTTATGGCCGAGCGTGATCTGGCGTATGAGCGGATCGACGTTGGCATCCTGAAGCAATGTGGCAAAAGAATGCCGCCAGCTTTTGGGGCAGGAAGACTGTTTCAGGCCTGCCAACTTGCCGGTACGAATAAATGAATTCCGCATACGCTCCGACCGGATCACGCCGGCTTCACGCCAGACTGCTATAGCGAGTTTCTCCTCCATGGTTTGCGAAAGAGTGAGCCCACTCCCCGAATCAGCATGCGCAATACGTTGCTGAAGCAGTTCCTGAAGCTCGAGCTGATCCAGGTTCCCCAAAGGTGAACTGAAGGCGTCAAACTGGTGCCGGATAAATACAGGACCTGATGTTCGATCGCCTATCACCCGGCGTAAGACAGCGACTGCTTCCTCGATTAAGGGGACAGAGCGTTCGCGCCTCGTTTTGACTTTCCAGTGCAGTTCAGACTTGTTGCGAACATGCAGCCATCCGTTTTCCAGGTCGATGTCTTCGATCAGCAGATGGATCAGTTCGCCTGACCTTAATCCTGTCTTGGCAAGAATAAAGTGGATGGGGAATGTCCAGTCGTCTGCTTTCTGGAAGAAACTCAGTTCGTCTTCAGCATCGAAAACAAAGATGGGTTTGGCATCTTCGATTCTCATCCGCTCCAGATTGAGTTTGGAGAAGGGGTTTTCGAAGTAGGGGGGAAGAAAACGCTGCTGGGCGGCATAGATATAAACCGACCGGCAGACTTCCAAAACGAAACGCAGTCCTTTATCTCGAAGCGTCCGTTTGGCCGTATTGGGATGGCCGTTAGGGGAAACTTTCTGTTTCCTCAGCCAGGCCACAAAATGGTCTGCCCGGATCGAATGAGCCAGATCAGATCGACAGCATTCATTGAAATAGTTTTCAAGATGCTGTGTAGCTGATCGATAGCGCCTGATCGTGGCCGGAGAGGACTTCACCACGGTTTCATGGTGATTGAGAAAGGCCTGCCGCAGATTTAAAAAACTGACAGACGTAAAGGAAAACGGTGTCGGACTGGATGAAGCCAATTGCGCGTTGATTTGCGCTGCGATCTGTGCGGCTTCTTCTTCAGTGTCAGACACCTTGCGTCGTCGTTGTACCTTTACTCCATCTTGATATTCAAGGTAGTAAAGATACCAGGCACCGTGATGAAGATAGTACGAAACACGTCCAACGCGCTTTCGTTGTGAAGACTTCTTGCGTCGTCTCATCAAAACCTCCTGTGCACAATGTGTGCACCAACTGTGCACCAGGAGGTTTATTGGGTCGCGCAAAAAACAACGCTAAGTCATTGAAATCAACAACTTAGCGCGTTTGGTCAGTTTGATAAGCGGAGAGGGGGGGATTCGAACCCCCGGTACCTTGCGGCACGCCGGTTTTCAAGACCGGTGCAATCGGCCACTCTGCCACCTCTCCTGCAGCCCGAAATTCCTTGAAGGACTGGGCTTCGGTCGAAAGTATATAGACTCTTTCCAGGCTTGTAAAGTCTCTTATTTGTTCTGTTTCTACATGATTTGGGCTGAAATCCCGTCGATTTCCAGTTAAAACGAATGTACTGCATCTGATTGACGCCTTCTGTCGTCAATATTATCTTTTCTCACTTCTCAGATATATTCCTTTGACTAAAACGAACTATGATACAGTCTTTCATCAGAAATTTTTCAGGTTCTGAGCATTTAACTTTACACCGTGCAATCAGAGTCTGACAGAGGAATGTAATCGTGGCGGAACGTGGAACAGTGCATCTCAATATGATCGTCACCAAAACCGGCGATCAGGGACAGACCTATCTCAATGATGGCTCACGGATCGCGAAAGCCAGCCCGCAGATCAAAGCGTTAGCCTCCGTCGAACAGGTGGCTGTCAAACTGGGCTATTTTATCCATGCTTGTGAAACCGAATTCGTGACGGTGAAACTGCCAGAAGACCACACTTGTCAGATTAATCTGACACAGTTGGCGACTTCATTCCAACAGGAAATGTATGATATCGGCTCTGATATCAGCACCCCCATCACCGACGGCGAAGAGCGATTACGTTTTCCTCAGGAATCTGTGGAAGAATTGACAGAAGTTATCGCCAGTCTCACACCGGCGCTCGAACCACTTGATTCATTTATTCTCCCCCAAGGCAGCCTGCGCGTGCTCCTTTGCCACGATATTCGCACGATGGTGCGACAGGCGGAAATCCAGGTCTGGGGAATTGAAGAGACGATTAACCCCGCTGTACCTCAATTCCTAAACCGCCTGTCTGACTTCTGGTTCGTACTCGGCAGACTCCTGTACGCGGAAGACAGCAAATCAGAATCTTCTGAGAATCAAAAATGGAAACCTCGTCAGAAACAGGATCGAGGCTTCCAGTTCTATCCATCCTGAGACCTCCCCTGCCCGCTTAATTATCCATGAGTACGGGGCGCAGCCAGCGTTCCATATCTTCTAGACTCATATTTTTCCGCTCTGCCAGCGATGCCAGTTGATCCCGATCAATTTTTCCCGTGTGGAAATAACGTGATTCGGGAGCAGAAAAATACCAGCCGGAAACAGCGGCGGTCGGGTACATCGCAAAATGCTCCGTCAGGTTTACGCCGATTTCTGGTTCCGCATTCAACATCTCGAACAACGTAGCTTTCTCGGTATGATCGGGACAGGCCGGATAGCCGGGAGCAGGACGAATGCCCTGGTACTCTTCTTTGATCAAGTCATTATTGCTCAGGGATTCGTCTGCAGCATATCCCCAGAATTCTCTGCGAACACGTGCATGCAGATGCTCGGCGAAGGCTTCGGCCAGTCGATCTGCAAGCGCTTTGACCATGATACTGCTGTAGTCATCAAGCTCTGCTTCATAAGACTTCGCCAGTTCCTCGGCTCCTATCCCTGCCGTCACGACGAATCCGCCGATGTAATCCTGCTGGCCGCTTTCTTTCGGGGCAATGAAATCCGCCAGTGACATCAGAGGCTTCTCTTCCTGTCCCCGTTTGCGCACCTGCTGGCGAATATGGTGCAGATTCGCAATGACTTCGCCGCGATTTTCATCTGCATAGACTTCAATATCATCTCCCTGCACGCGATTCGCAGGCCAGAATCCTATCACAGCTCGCGCTTTGAGCAGTTTCTCGTCAATAATCTTCTTTAACATCGCCTGCCCGCTTTCGAACAGGTCCCGGGCGGCTTCACCCACCAGCTCGTCTTCCAGGATCCGCGGATATTTCCCGACCAGATTCCAGCTGATGAAGAACGGCGTCCAGTCGATATAATCGATCAGCTTTTCCAGGGGATAATCATTGAGCACTTGCGTGCCGGTAAACGAAGGTCTCGGAGGAGTATACTTCTCCCAGTCAATCTGTAATCCCTGCGTGATCGCTTCTGCATACGGAACGGGAGTTCCCTGCGGCTTGCGATTGGCCACACGTTCGCGAACGGTCACATATTCTGCTTTAATCTTCGCGACGTAGTCAGCATGCTGTTCATCGGAGATTAATGCGGCTGCGACTCCCACCGCACGCGAGGCGTCGGGGACGTACACAACCTGGTTTCGCGTATATTGCGGTTCAATTTTGACCGCGGTATGCGCTTTGGAAGTGGTCGCACCGCCAATCATCAATGGCAGGTCCATTCCCAGGCGCTCCATCTCAGCAGCCACGGTAACCATCTCATCCAGGGAAGGAGTAATCAGCCCAGACAGGCCAATCACATCACACTGTTTTTCGCGGGCCGTCTTTAAGATCGTCTCACAGGGAACCATTACCCCCAGGTCGATGACTTCAAAATTATTACACTGCAGCACAACCCCCACGATATTTTTACCGATATCGTGCACATCCCCTTTTACGGTCGCCATCAGAATGCGGCCATTGGGTTTACTTTCTTCCTGCTTTTCCAGTTCGATATAGGGCTGCAGATAAGCCACCGCCTGCTTCATCACACGTGCGGATTTCACAACCTGTGGCAGGAACATTTTTCCCGCCCCGAACAGATCCCCGACCACATTCATGCCATCCATGAGCGGACCTTCGATGACATCCAGTGGACGAGGCAGTTCCTGACGCGCGAGTTCTGCATCTTCCACAATATAAGTGGAAATGCCCTTCACCAGCGCGTGTTCAATACGCTTTGTGACCGGCAGTTCCCGCCAGGACAGGTCTTCCATTTTAGAAGTACCGGCTTTGCCATCACCTCGATATTGTTCGGCAATCGCCAGTAATGCTTCGGTTCCTTCTGGCGTACGGTTCAGAATGACGTCTTCCACGTTGTCCTTGAGCTCAGCTGGCAGATCATCGTAAACCGCCAGTTGAGTGGCATTCACGATCCCCATATTCATTCCAGCCTGGATCGCGTAGTACAGGAAGACGGAATGAATCGCTTCGCGGACCGGATTATTGCCCCGAAAGGAGAAAGAGACATTCGAAACGCCGCCAGAAACACTCGCGTAAGGCAGGTTCTGTCGGATCCAGCGGGTGGCTTCGATGAAATCAACCGCATAGTTGTTATGCTCGTCGATACCCGTCGCAACTGCGAAGATATTGGGATCGAAGATGATGTCCTGGGGAGGGAACTGGAGTTCATTCACCAGCAGATTGTATGAGCGTTCACAGATTTCCGTTTTTCGTTTCTGGGTATCCGCCTGACCTTCTTCGTCAAATGCCATTATGACCACAGCTGCTCCGTACATCTGACACAGCCGGGCCCGCTCCAGAAATTCTGCTTCGCCTTCTTTCAGACTGATTGAGTTAACAATCGGTTTGCCCTGAATACATTTCAGACCGGCGACGATCACTTCCCATTTGGAAGAGTCCACCATCACAGGCACCCGCGCAATTTCCGGTTCTGTTGCGACCAGGTTCAGAAACAGAGTCATGGCTTTCACTGCATCGAGCATGCCCTCATCCATGTTGACATCCATCACATGGGCACCGTTTTGTACCTGCTCTAATGCCACTTCCAGCGCCGTATCGTAATCGTCTTCCTTAATGAGTCGTTTAAAACGGGCTGAACCGGTCACGTTACACCGTTCGCCGACATTCACAAACAGACTGTCTTTCGTGACATTGAACGGTTCCAGTCCGGAGAGACGCAGTGCCGGTTCAATGTCGGGAATAGGTCGCGGGTAATGTTTTTCCATCGCTTCCGCGATGGCCTTAATGTGCGCCGGGGTCGTCCCGCAACATCCGCCCAGAATATTCAGAAAACCGCTTTCCGCAAATTCATCGACGATCTCTGCCATCTCTGCTGCTGACTGATCGTATTCACCGAATTCATTGGGCAGCCCGGCATTGGGGTGCGCAGAAACATAAGTATCAGCGACACGTGAGAGCTCTTTGACATACTGCCGCAATTCCTGGGCACCCAGCGCGCAGTTCAAACCAATCGAAAATGGTTTCGCATGCGCAAGCGAATTCCAGAACGCTTCCGTAGTCTGCCCGGAAAGCGTTCTTCCGGAAGCATCGGTGATCGTGCCTGAAATCATGATCGGCAGCTCAATATTTTCCCGTTGAAAATACGTCTTTACTGCGAATACAGCTGCTTTCGCATTGAGGGTATCGAATATGGTTTCGATCAGAATCAGATCGATGCCCCCCTTGACCAGACCATCGATCGATTCCAGATAGTTTTCGACCAGTTCGTCGTAGGTTACATTTCGCGCCCCCGGGTCATTCACATCGGGAGAGATCGAACAAGTACGGCTCGTGGGCCCCAGCACTCCGGCGACCCAGCGTGGCTTGTCCGGATTCTCTGCGGTGATCTCATCGGCAACCTCGCGTGCCAGCCGGGCAGATTCCTGGTTGAGTTCGTGTACCAGTGATTCCATCTCATAATCACTTTGAGACAGACGCGTTCCATTAAACGTGTTGGTCTCAATAATATCTGCCCCTGCTTCGAGGTATTCGCGGTGAATTTCCCGAATGATATCTGGTTGCGTCAGGCTCAGCAGATCATTATTCCCCGCGATGTCCATGTGATAGGCGGCAAACCGTGAACCCCGGTAATCGGCTTCTTTCAGTTTATGGTTCTGAATCATGGTTCCCATCGCCCCATCCAGTATCAGAATTCGTTTCTGAATGGCGGCGTAGAGAGCTTCAATTCGAGCAGCGCGATCGGACATACCTGGGAAACCTGTACTAACTGTCTAAAAATGAGGATGGACTGGTAATGACATTTGGCTTTACCGTGTCTCTGCAACCATAATCCTGAAAAACAGAACAGATGGACAGATCCGGTACGCAGGCTGATGCAGTTAAGACACCAGTTCTGACCACCGGGATACGGTGACAGCGGGCATTTTAGCAGATCATCTGGAAAGCGAAACCGCTCGTGCACTGCTTTATTCAGTAGACAGATTCAAATCCGCTCCAGGTTGCGCACCGATCATGCCGGACAGTTCTTCCAGATATCCAGGAGAAGATACATGCGCCAGTTGTTTCTCGACCCATTCCCGCCGTTCTGGAATTCCGAGACGAGGTACTTCCCGGTCATACCCCGGATGTACGGCGAATGCATCCAGGTACTCCAGATGACGGCTCAGTAATTTGGCTTCCCGCTCCTGTCGCGCCAGCAGACGTTTCTGATACCACTCACTTTTCAGGAGTGATTCCCGCGTAAACAGGGATCGGACTTCCGGGTCATGAATGGTATGCCCCTTCCACTCACCGTGTGCCATAATTGACAGAACAGCCTGCAGCGGCGGACAGGATTCTTCGTAGGAACCATCCTGAAAATACTGCAGCGCCACACGCTGTTGTGCTTCCGCAATATACTGAATGCCGTCTACAAACGATTCCAGATCCTGTTTCTCCGGCTTGAGAATTGTCTCATCAAAGACCGAAGCCGGGTTATCGAAAACGCGTCCAAAGAACCGCAGCAGGAATTTATAGGTGATACGATATCCCAGGCGGCTCGCAGGGATCTGTTGCCCCTCATAATCGAAGTCCTGGAGCGGTTCCAGAAGACCTTCTTTGATCAGGAATTCCGGATCGCGTTCTTCAGATGACATACGGCACCAGATTTCCGGAATCAGCAGGCTGATATCATGGTCGACACGAACATTCGGTCCGATATGACCGGCGGCCGTTGAAAAACCGGCGTACCCGGTCAGGATGAACCCAACCAGCGCACTGTTCAGATCTGCGGCGGGACGTAATGCGTTGAAGGGACCTTTGGTCAAAGCGCCTTCACTGCCGGCACCGGTTGTAGACGGACTTTTGCCGGTCAGGGAACAGATAAAGTCCATGAACAACTCGGGCAGTTCCTGATAATGAATGGGGGAATAGACGGCAAGACTGCGAATTCCCTTTTCTTTATCAGGAGGATTATTGCGGCGTCCCAGCATGACTGCGTTGACGGGATTGTGAACCGGTTGATCGGCGGGAATCGCCCGGAACAGCCGTGTGGCCATCTTGGCAACATACGTATTGAATGGCTTTACCAGGTCAGGGCGAATCTGCAGGTAGCGCGGGTTCTTCGTGGGTTTGCCATCAATCTGGCGTGGATTCGCCGAGCAGACCACATAACTGCTGTTTGATTCTTCCGCTGACTTCAGCATTTCCTGCATGGGGGAACTGAAAGCATCAAAGTCGACTACGTACTTGCTCATCTCGCGAACCTGCTGATTGGTCAACGGCTCAAAATTCGAAATAAAATTACCGGGACGTGACAGGTCGGCTTCCGTCTGTTTATCCAGGCCACGGACGATCGCATCATCGGGCCGTTGAAACAGGCGATATTCACTGTTGATCACAAACTTGCAGCTTTCGGATTTTTCCCCTTCAGCCAGGTGGCTCAAGGCCCGGGCGGGAACGACAACGGAAGCGCTGATGTCATCCTCGGTCTGAATCTTCATCGAAGCGATGAAATCCTGGCGCACTTTGAAGGTACGCCAGCCAGACAACGAAAACAGACCGACCCGCAGATACGTTCCCACCAGCTTGCGTTCCCGATACTTCAATTCATGACCGTAGGTTCCATTCACGATGTCTACGCCAAAATGGTTGTCCCAGTCCTGTCCCCAGTCGGACCAGTAAATCCGTTTGATAATGAAGACCAGCGCCCGGATATGATCCGGAATCTCATTCAGCCAGTTGTTGAACTCAGCAGTGTAAGCCGGTGAGGGAGTCAAAAGTTTAATCACGCTCCCCAGCGAACGGTTCTGATCCAGCACTTTACGGCTGGGACGTAGATTGGGATCCCCTTTCGCCAGGGGTTCCAGCCAGCGATCTGAATAATCCCGCTCAATGATTTCGCGGACGTATTCCATATCTTTTTCATAATCAGAAACAAAGACGGGCCCATACAGCATGTAATCCATCACTGATTTACTGATTTCGCTTTTACCACCGCCAGACACGGTACACGGCTTATGACAGAATATGCCTTCTCCCGTCGTACCGACGATCCGCCAGGAGGGAGCTGCCGGGTGCTTTTCCATCCGCAGGTGGTACCCTGAGGGAGCCATGTAAACATTTCCGGGGAGCAACGGGATCGAATGCTGATTGCCATCCCGGGTCCAGCGGATACATTGTTCAGGCAGACTGGCGTAAGCGTCTTCCGGGATATAGATCAGTTCCGGATAAATCCGATCGATTCCATACCCCTCTGCTTTACCCTCAATGTGATCGCCATAATCATTGAGGACATCCTTAAAAGTACGGCCGTTATAGCGAACGCTGTTCATCTGAAAGCCTTCACCCAGATTGTAACTGGGATAAGCCATCGTTCCACCGGCGTGTTCTTCTTCCGCATTTCCAAACAGGTTGGCAGAGTAACTGATCTGGGTTTTGACTTCCTTTTTGCAGTAACCAAAGTAGTTATCCGCGATCAGTGTGACAATCACACCGGCATCAGTGCGACAGGTCATTTTAAATGCCATCCCGTCGTTGTAGAGTTCGTCTTCCGTTTTCCAGCACATGCTGTCCCGCTGCTGTCGTTCTGTCGCGTCATCCCAGTGAGGCAAGCCGACCTCCTTTTTGGTCAACTTAGTCAGATGCGGTGCCAGGATGACAGCGCCGGTATGTCCGGTCCAGTGCATTACATCCAGACCAGCATCGTTGACAGGCACGTAAGGATCGCCGGCATTCCCAAAAATGGATTCTACGAAATCCAGGTTACTCACCAGCGTACCGGGAGCGAAAAAACGCACTTCCATCCGTTTTTCAGGGGTGACGCCTTTCACTTCGGGACAGACGATCGGACGCAATAATAATGAAGCCCAGCCTGAAGCCGGTTCTTCCTGCCGTGAAGTAAATGGAAACAGTTTCAGATCGTCCGGGGGCGCCATCGCACTTTCGAACATTTTCACAAAGGTTGCCCGCGGAACGGCTCTTTTATCACCGGCAATCGGCAGTCCGCCTTCGGTGACATGAAACGTTCCGACCGTCGTGCGGCGGTCATGTTTGGGATTATGTAATACACCATTCTTGACCCGGTAAGATTGCACCAGATCGCTGAAAAACTCGTCGTGCTCAATTGGCAGAGACAATTCCCGGGCCAGGCCAAAGCGATCCAGAACCAGTGTGCGACCGGGTAATTTCAGATCGCCGCCTCCGGGGACATCACTGAAATGTGATTGCAGAAAACGTTCAATCCGCTGATCCGCCGGACAGCGATGGTTCACCAGCAGACGGTTTTTCTGACGATGATTTTCCAGCAGACCTTTTGCGACTTCAGCAAAGGTACGGTCTGCGTCAGTTAGAGCAGCCGGGTAACCATTGGCGATCAATTGCAGATTGAGGTACCGCAGGATCTCATCACGATCTTCATTGCATGTCGAATTTCCATTCTCATCCAGGCCCAGCGCCTGGCGAAATGGTTCATTTGTTTTATCGGTACTGATTTTCAGAGACCGGGGGGGGGATATCCGTGGTCCGTCGCTGTTTAACATGATGAATTGACTTTTGAAAAATGAAGAGCGTTTAAGTTTCCGGGCGTTTTGAGCGCACTGAAAGCGGGTACCTGAAGAGATCCGGGCGCATGATCAAAGCCTCAGCTTAGCCTGCAGTATATTCGATAATACGGGAACGTCAACGGTTCACATCCACAGTCCCTCTCGCAGAATGTTAACTCAGGATAAACTTAACTAACTATCTTAAAGAGCTTTAGCAACCAGACATGATTGCAGTTCTACCAGGGAGAGCTGACTGAGACTTCATTACAAGTGACGGCTGTTTCGAAACCAGCGATCCAACAGCAACAACTTCAGGCAACCTTCTCAGAATATGTCCCTCAAGATTATTAAAGAGCCAGATGGTATTATTTAGAACCGCAGAAGCTCTGCGGCAGAAGTAAACACGCACATAAACAGTCTCACATGTATGATCGAAACCTCGGAGATCATCGATCAATCCCAGTCATTTTTTATGACAGCCAACTTAATGACAGCGCGATTCTGTTCTCTGATCACATTTGGCTCGTAAGAATCAAAAGAGCATATTAGTTGACACATCAATAGTTCCGTAAATCAGATTTTTTCATAAAAGAAAGACCAATTTGTTGTTGGGTGTTCTCATTTCAGAAGCCGAATCATAAAATTGCCGCTACACCAAGAGCCATCCAGTTCGTCCATTTTAAATCTCAGGATAGATTTAAATGATTCATGAAGAATATGTGGAACGTCTAGTCAATCTGCTGGACGCCGATGCAAACCTGATCTTCAACATGACGTTTGAAGAAGCTACGGAAATTGTAGGCAGCGGATCCGCAGAACAGGTGCGTCAAATTGATGGACAGTTTGCCCTGGTACATAAGAACGGCACCTGCATCCGCATGGCGCGTTCGATAGGCAGACCGATGCGGTTCTTTCTGGCAAAACGGACAGCAGGCCCCTGCCTGATCATCGCCGAGCGCATTGATGAAATCTATGATTATCTCAAAAGCGAAGGTCTGGATGACCAGTTCCATCCATCTTACACACGGATGGTTCCCGCTCATTACATTCTTGAACTGCAATTGATCGGCTGTCCTGATCCGAATCCCAAAACGACACGATTCTTTACCCCTGCCCGAAACAGACTTTCCACCCGACTGGATGAGATAGGAAAGGCGTATATCAGCGCAGTTTCGCATGAGATCCACAAGTGGCTTGATACCATTCCCCCGCACCAGCCGATCGGAGTCCTGTTCTCAGGGGGAGTCGACAGTGGGGCGATCTTTCTACTGGTCTATCATGCCCTGCTGATGCGCAAGGAATCTCCATCCCGCTTGAAAGCATTCTCGCTCTCAATCGATGGCGCAGGCAGCGACTGCAGGCAGGCAAGGCAGTTCCTGGAGCAGATGAATCTCAGCCTGTTTCTGGAAGTGGTCGATGTCCCTCAGAATAGCCTGGACTGTGCAGAAACCATACGGATTGTGGAAGATTACAAGCAACTGGATGTCCAGGCTGCGACGATGACCTATGCATTATGCAAAAAAATCAGGGCTCTCTATCCCCGCTGGAAATATCTGATCGACGGCGATGGGGGTGATGAAAATCTCAAGGATTATCCGATCGAAGCGAATCCGGAACTCACCATTCGCAGCGTACTGAATAATTCCATGCTCTATCAGGAAGGCTGGGGGGTCGAAGCTGTCAAGCATTCCTTGACTTATTCGGGCGGTCTCAGCCGCGGACATGTCAGAACCTATGCGCCGGCGCGCAGCCTCGGTTTTCACGGTTTCAGTCCGTATGCTCTGCCGAATGTGATTGAAGTCGCCGAAGGGATTCCCTTTATCGAGCTCACCGAATGGAACCATGAGAAACTTTATGCACTCAAGGGTGATATCGTCTGTCGCGGCGTGAAGCAGGTGACTGGTCTTTCCATGCCCGTTTATCCCAAGCGACGTTTTCAGGAAGGCACAGTAAATCGAGAATCCTTCCAGTCCCTGTTTTCCGATTCAGAAAAGAAATATCGCCAGACTCTGCTCTCTCTGTATGAATAACAAATGCACCTTCCTGAGATCACCGATCAACAGATCCTGGCGGCCCGCCCTCCTAAAAACAGAGTCAGCCCACTGCAGCCGTATGCGTTTCTGAATGAAACCGAGTATGTCACAGTGGGCCAGACTGCCGAAATCTCAACCATTTTTCTGACCAATCGTGAATGCCCGTTTCGCTGCCTGATGTGTGATCTCTGGAAAAACACGCTGGACGAATCCCTGAAGCCGGGACAGATCATCGGACAGATCCGCTACGCACTGGCAAACCTGCCACCTGCCCGTCAGATCAAACTGTATAACAGTGGCAATTTCTTTGACGCCAAAGCGATCCTGCCAGAAGATCTGTCTGGCATTGCTGCACTCGTCATAAACCATGATCGGGTGATTGTGGAAAATCATCCCCTGCTCTGCAACCAGACCTGCATCGACTTTCAACAGCAACTCACAGGGCAACTCGAAATCGCACTGGGACTGGAAACTATTCATCCGCAAATTCTCACGGCTTTGAATAAAAGAATGTCACTGGATGATTTTGTCCGCGCCACTGATTTCTTATTAGAGCATGGTATTCAGACCAGGGCATTCATTCTTTTGAAGCCTCCGTTTCTGAAAGAACAGGAGGGCATTGACTGGGCGATTCGCTCGGTAGAGTATGCTTTTTCCCGGGGAGTCTCCTGCTGTTCTCTTATCCCCACACGTCCGGGTAATGGCATGCTCGAACAGTTGGAGCAAAGCGGGCATTACAGCCTGCCGAATTTCAGTTCGATCGAAACAACACTCGAATCCTGTCTGCAACTGAACCGGGGACGGGTCTTCATGGATCTCTGGGAACTGGATCAACTTTATCAGAATGAACCAGAACTCCAGTCACGACTGGCGCGGCTGCGGAAGATGAATCTGACACAATCGATTCCAGATCATGCCTGATACCACACCGGACCTGCTGTCTTATCAGACCTGGAATAACTGGTTGTCTGACATGGTCTCTACTTTTGCTGGTATGTTCGCCTGAGATTGATCTTCTGCCGATTCAGGATTCATTATTCTGTTTCGCCCAGCAGTTCCAGAAATTCGGATTCTGACAGGACAGGGACATTCAACTCTTCCGCTTTCGTCAGTTTAGTGCCTGCTTTTTCACCCGCCACAAGATAATCCGTTTTGGCAGAAACACTGCCAGAAGCCTTGCCACCATGTTTACGAATCAGCTCTTTCGCTTCATCACGGGTAAACTGAGTTAACGTTCCGGTCACAACCAGAGTTTTCCCAGTGAGCACTCCGGATGTTTCTGCCTGTTTTTCGACCGGACTTCCCATATTCAGTCCTTCCGCCTTCAGATCATCGATCAGCTTCGTACCGAAATCAGAGTGGAAAAAATTATAGACGGATTCGGCAATCACGGGGCCGATTTCATCGACGGCTGCCAGTTCTTCTACACTCTGCTGTGCGATTTCATCGATGGTGCCAAACTGTTTCTCCAGAATGCGGGCGTTACTCGAACCGACGTGCCTGATATTCAGGCCCGTCAACAGTCGCCAGAGTGGTTGCGTTTTAGAGTTTTCAATTCCCGCCAGCAGATTTTCAATCGATTTTTCCCCCTGCCGCTCGAGTGCCACCAGGGCACCATAATGATCATGTAGCCGATAGATGTCTGCCAGGCCTTTCAGCAGATCTTTCTCAAGCAGTTGCTCAATCATCTTGATGCCCATGCCTTCAATGTCCATCGCCTGGCGAGAGGCGTAGTATCGCAGAGTTTCCCGAACCATGGCGGGACAGTTGGGATTCGGACAGCGGATATACACGCCCCCCTCATCCTGCACGAGCAGGGTATCACATTCCGGGCAATGTCTCGGAAACGCCAGCTCCTGCTGACTGCCATCACGACGATGCTCTTCCACACGGACAACATGGGGAATAATTTTGCCGGCTTTTTCCACAACAACCCAGTCGCCGATCTGAATTCCCAGGCGTTCCATTTCATCCCGATTATGCAGGCTCGCCCTGGAAACCGTGGTCCCCGCAATGGTCACCGGTTCCAGATTGGCGACCGGTGTGACCGTACCGGTTTTCCCCACCTGAAACACAATTGACTCTGCCTTCGTGACTTCTTCGTATCGCTCCCATTTATAAGCGACGACCCAGCGGGGACTTTTTGAAGTGTTACCCAGTTCTTCCCGCTGATCAAACCGATTGACTTTCAGTACAATGCCATCCACTTCAAAATCCAGGTTATGCAGCCCATCCATCATGGTCTGCACCTGTACCATCGTGGCTTTCAGATCGGGAAACGCTTTCACGTCCGGTGTCGCGGGGATGCCCATTTCCTGTATGGCAGCCAGGTATTTGATGTGGGTCTGATAATCAACTCCCGCCATCGCCCCCACCCCGTGGGCAAAAAAACGAATCTTACGTCGGGCACACAGTTTGGGATCCAACAGTTTCAGGCCGCCGGCGGTTGTATTTCGCGGGTTCGCAAACGGCTCTTTGCCCTGTTTCTGCATTTCTACATTCAGGACCTGAAAATCAGAGTTGCTGATGTAGGCCTCTCCTCTGACTTCCAGCAGCTCCGGAGGATTCTCTGTTTCCAGCCGCAGGGGCACCCCGCGAATCGTCCGTACGTTGTGTGTGATGTCATCTCCCTGCTGACCATCCCCCCGCGTCAGCCCTTGAACGAGTCGGCCTTGCTCATAAATCAGTGAGACAGCAACTCCGTCAATTTTATATTCTGCAGTGAGTTCAACCTGGTCTACTCCCAGTAGTTTGCAGATTCGGGTTTCGAAGTCTGTCAGAACGTCGAGCTCAAAGATATTATCGATGGATAACATGGGTAATCGATGGGCGACTGTTTTAAAGCCCTCGATTGGTGCGCCCCCCACTTTTTTTGTGGGGCTCTCGGGAGAATCGAATTCAGGATGCTCTGCTTCGAGCTGTTCCAGCCGCTTCATTAACCGGTCGTATTCACGGTCGGTGATTTCCGGTTTGGCATCGAGATAATACAGACGATTATGATGTTCGAGCTGCTTGCGAAGTTCTTCTATCTCGGTTCGAACTGACATGGTACTGATCCGTGCGGGAAGAGGAAAAGAATCAAGCGATTCAGTTAGAAGATTCGTTCAGAATTTTTTCCTGCTGAGTCCGTTTCAGATCGGCATCGACCATCAACCGGGCCAGTTCCTCAAAAGATACTTTCGGTTCCCATTTCAGTTTTTCTCGTGCCTTGGTGGGATCGGCACACAACAGCTCGACTTCCGCGGGGCGGTAAAATCGCGGATCGATTTCGACATACTTCTTCCAGTCCAGTTCCACCGATCCGAATGCCGCTTCCAGAAATTCCCGGACGGAATGCGTTTCCCCGGTACCGATCACGAAATCATCCGGTTTCTCCTGCTGCAAAATCAGCCACATCGCTTCGACGTAATCACCGGCAAATCCCCAGTCCCGTTTCGCGTCGATATTTCCCAGATACAGCTTTTCCTGTAATCCCAGCTTAATCCGGGCCACCGCTTGAGTGATTTTTCTGGTAACGAATGCTTCACCACGTCGGGGAGATTCATGGTTGAACAGAATACCGTTACAGGCAAACATCCCGTAGGATTCTCGATAATTAATTGTCTGCCAGTAAGAAAAGACTTTCGCACAGGCATAGGGACTGCGGGGATGAAAGGGAGTCGTTTCGCTTTGCGGTGTCTCAACCACCTTGCCAAACATCTCGCTGGAAGAAGCCTGGTAGAAGCGGACCTGTTTCTCACTCTTCTGTTCAAAATAGCGAATGGCTTCCAGCAGTCGCAGCGTACCGACTCCGGTGACTTCGGCGGTGTAAACAGGAATGTCGAACGAAAGTCTGACATGGCTCTGTGCTGCCAGGTGATAGACTTCATCCGGTTTTACCGTATCCATGATCTGATTCAGATTGGAGCCATCTGCAAAATCACAGTAATAACAGTTCTCGGGAGGTTCACCGATGCCTGGTTTGCTGCAGGAAGTAATTCCATGAACTTCATAGTTTTTACTTTTCAGAAACGCTGATAAATAATATCCATCCTGACCATTAATCCCTGTAATTAATGCAACACGTTTCACAATCTTATATCCTCGAATTAAATTCTGTCTGGTTTCTGATAGCAGGCAATGATCAGATTACTTCCTGCAGTTTAGTCGTTTTCAAGCAAATCGCAATACCGGGCCTGGGCGGTTCAGCCAGCTGCTGCCAGTCACTTTGATTCATTACTTTGAGCAGATCGGTGACCTTTGATGTAATATTTCAGAATCTCCCAGCGTCGAATCACTCCCAGCATCCGATGAGGCTGCTCGCGGGAAACGACGGGCAGACAGTCGTATGAATCTTCCCGAAATTTACTCCAGACGCGTGCCAGCGAGTCATCGGGATATACGACTGTTTCCAGATTGTTCGCCAGGTCGGCAGCTCGTACCAGCGAACCAATCTTCGGATCAAACAGGGTGTTACTCAAATCCTGGTAACGAATCACGCCAACCACTTCAGCCTGAGGTCCCAATACCGGAAAGGTATTGTCGTGGCTGTGTTCGATAAAGGTGATGACTTCATTAAATGTCGCCGTCTGTGCGATACCTTTCACATTTTTGCGGTAGAGCTGTTCTACGAGTATCTGATCCGCAGGCTGATCGATTTCCGAAAGCAGGCCGAAAGAAACCAGAAAACGCCGAATCATTGACTGAAATTCACTGATGGGATCACCGGCCGTATGGTGGATGGCGTTGATCAATGGAACTTCACCTGCCCGCAATACAGACTGGCGGATCATAATTGGTCCGACAATCTCAAAGAACACAACCGAACCCAGAATAATCGTCTGCAGATGCCCTCCCATCACTGGATCGCGACTGACGGCAATTCCGGACAGGGCAATTGCAGCCCCCGCCTGGGCAAACAATGTGGTTCCCAGCCAGTTTGATACTTCCGGTTCTTCCTTACGCATCCGCGCCGGTATAAAAATTCCAATATATTTACCCAGCAGACGTAACACGATATAGCTGGAACCAATCAATCCCGCTTCAATAAATTGACTCGGTTTTAATTCGGCTCCATGGATAATGAAGAACAGAACACACAAAAATCCAGTCAATGGATATAACTCGGCTTCGACTTTGGGAACTTCTTCCTCTGTCAAAGAGTTTGCGACAGTGAATCCCATTGCAAGAAATGTCAGCATGTAGGGCATGCCCGTGGTGCGACACAATCCTAAAGCGATCGCGATCAATGCAATAAACATGATCATCCGGCGGTTTCCTTTTATGATGGAACTGCCGTAGCTGATCATCAGGCCTCCGAATACACCAATAAAGATCGAACCAAAGATATCCAGCCCCAGATAGCCTAACTGCCTGAGAACGGAGGTCTGCTGACTGTCACCCTGAAAGAAATACACGGCGACGAATATTATCTCAAATGCGATAATGGAGACTAAATTATTCAGCGCGACCAGGATGCCGGTATATTCGGAAATCGGTCCTTCTGACTGCATTTCCTTGAGTACCAGAATGGTGGTTGCAGGCGCGGTGGCAATCGCCATGGCCCCCAGCAGGATAGCGGCCCCACCCGATTCACCGACCAGCAGCAATCCGATAAAAACGATAAAAAATGTTGCGAGGATTTCTCCTGCCGAGAGAGGCAGAACGCGACGAAATAATCGCCTCAGCCGTGAAAGTGTAAAATGGTTTCCCAGGCCGAATAAAACCAGCGCCATTGCCAGGTCGGTAAGCGGCTTCAGTTCTTCCAGATGTTTGTGCGGAATCAGGTCAAAGATCGCCGGCCCCAGAATCACGCCCATCAATAAATAGGCGGTTACCTTGGGCAGGCGAAACAGTTCTCCCAGCGTTCCTGACAGCAGTCCTGCCGCCAGAAAGATTCCCAATGTAAAGATAATGTGCCAAGAGCCCATCCGAACTTCCTGTTCTTGAGTAATCGATGACCAGATTCGGGCCGATTATAGCAGATCACCAGTTAGGGTCGATCCTCAGACTCTAATCCGCGCCAGAAATATTTGATTCTAAACTACTATGTGACAGTAAGTTCGAGCACCTGCCATCAAGGCATTCTTCACAGGAGATCTCTTCAGGAAGGGATAACTCAATCCAGATTCATCGTCACCGTTTTCAATTCTGTATAACTGGCCAGTCCTGCAGCGCCCAGTTCACGGCCGATACCACTGCGTTTGAATCCGCCAAAGGGCGCTGCTGCATCAAACACGTCATAACAGTTGACCCAGACAGTCCCGGCTTTGATCCGATCAGCCATCAGATGCGCCTTCTTCACATCACTGGTCCAGACTGCAGCAGCCAGCCCGAAATGGGTATTATTTGCCCGCGCAACAACTTCTTCCACATTTTTGAAGGGCAGGATACTCAATACCGGTCCGAAGATCTCATCGGTGGCAATAGGCATTTCGTCGGTCACATGATCAAAGATCGTAGGTTCCACAAAATAACCTTTGGAACCAAAACGGGATCCCCCCGTGACACATTTTGCCCCGGCAGCATTGCCTTTCTGTATGTAGCTCAGAATTTTTTCCATCTGTGCCTGATCGACCTGCGGTCCCTGCGTGGTTTCCGGGTTCAGGGGATCTCCCAGTTTGCGGGCTGCTGCTTTTTCCACGATTTTCGCAACGAATTCTTCATGGACCGATTCTTCCACAAACAGTCGGCTCCCGGCACAGCAGCATTGCCCCTGGTTGAAGAACAGGCCGAATTCCGCGCCGGCAACTGCTGCATCAAGGTCGCAGTCTGCAAATACCACGTTAGGGCTTTTGCCACCCAGTTCGAATGTTAACCGCTTCAAAGTGGCAGCGGCATCAGCCATGATGATTTTGGCGGTCGCGTCTTCACCGGTAAACGCAATTTTATCAACATCGGGATGCTTCACCAGCGCAGCGCCTGCTGTCGGGCCATAACCGGGGATGACATTTATGACTCCGGGAGGAATGCCTGCCTCCAGTGAGAGCTCCGCCAGTCGCAGACAGGACAATGGGGTCTGCTCAGCGGGCTTCATCACGATCGTACAACCTGCCGTCAAAGCAGGTGCCCATTTCCACGCGACCATTAACAGGGGAAAATTCCAGGGAATGATCTGCCCGGCGACACCCAGTGGTTCACGTCGTGTGTAACAGAAATGGTTCCCACGAATGGGAATTGTGGTCCCTTCAATCTTGTCTGCCCAGCCAGCGTAATAGCGCAGGCAGTCAATTACCAGCGGCAAATCAGCAGCACGACT
>NZ_CAXAVM010000126.1:0-20859 GCF_963972345.1 uncultured Gimesia sp.
GGGTTCTTCGCTGGTCGGACTGTTCGCTGCCGTCCATCACTGGTGGCCTAAAATTACCGGGAAGATGTTCAGCGAGTTCTGGGGACGGATTGCCTGCCTGGGTGTCTTCCTCGGCTTCAACCTGACTTTCTTTCCTCAGTTCCTGCTGGGAACACGGGGTATGCCTCGCCGGTATTACACGTATCTGCCGGAATTTCAGAATCTGCATATTCTGTCAACCTGCGGCGCCTATCTGCTGGGTCTGAGTTCAGCGTTGATGGCTGCCACTTTAATTTACTCAGTATATCGTGGCAAAAAAGCACCAGCCAATCCCTGGGGAGGAGCCTCTCTGGAATGGCAGTGTTCTTCACCACCACCAGCCAATAACTTCGATCATCCTCCCTTGGCCGGAGATCCTTACATCATGGAATCCGTCGTTTATAATGAGGAAATCGGAGGTTACGTTCCCGTTGAATGTCAAGGGGCTAAAAAGGGCTCTGTGACCGCATCAGGAGATAAAGAAGCTTAATGAATACCGCGGCCACCACTACCACAGACGATCATGCTGACAGCCACGATCATGAACACCATGATCCCCGGCTGGCGCATCACTTTGATTCTCATCAGCAACAGTTTGATACCGGGAAACTGGGCATCTGGCTGTTCCTGGTGACCGAGGTGCTGTTCTTCAGCGGCCTGTTCGGCTTTTACGCCGTTTATCGATCATTGCATCCGGAAGTGTTTCTGTACGCCAGCCAGTTTCTGGATACCGTACTCGGTGCAGCCAATACGGTCGTTCTGCTGTTCAGCAGTCTGACGATGGCCTGGGGCGTACGTTGTGCACAGTTGGGACAGACGCGGGGCCTGATGGTCTGCCTGGTCGTCACGCTGGCATGTGCTGCCATCTTCCTGGGTGTGAAATCATTCGAATACACCGAGAAAGCCCATCACGGACTGTTATGGGCGGGCATGTATCACAGCCCGGAACATCATGACGCCGCTGCCGCCGATGGTGCAGCAGGGGCGGGCGACCATGCTCACGATGAGGCTGCTGCAGCAGGTGATCACGGTGATGATGAACTGTTCGAGAAAACCAAGCATACACTTTCCTACATGACGACAGTTCTGTGGGTTGTGATTGTGATTTCCGGAATCGCGCTGGGTCTGCTGTTCAAAAATCCCAATAAAAAGACGCTGGCTACAGTCGCCGGCTGTGTTCTCGTTTCAGCGGCCGGGATGGTGATTGGCGCCTATTCCAGTATTGGTTATCACCATTTCGGACATGCGGAGAAGCCCACCGATGAAGAGATCCTGATGGCGGAAACCGTGCCTGCCGAATATGCCGCTCAGAAAGAAAAAGTGCCCGAACCCAAACTTGCGGGCACCTTCTTCAGTGTTTACTTCTGCATGACCGGTTTACACGCCATCCATATTATCGGCGGCATGATTGCCATCAGTTGGCTGATTGTCAGAACGGCACATGGTGCGTTTACAACTTATTACTTTGGCGCAGTGGATTTCGTCGGACTGTACTGGCACCTGGTCGACCTGATCTGGATCTACCTGTTCCCGCTGCTGTACCTGATCAATTAACGTTATCGAATTTCCCCAACTTTTATGAGAGGCAGTTCTGCCTCTCTGCAGTTATCAGATAAAGACACGAAAGTATATTCATCATGTCAGATCATGTTGAAAGTGATGCCCACGCAGAAAATCCCCAAAGCTGCCACGTGCACGTTGTACCGGTTAAGGTGCTGGTGGGTGTGTTCCTGGCATTAGTGGCATTGACTGTCGTGACCGTGGAAGCTGCCAAGTTTGACACCGGAAGCCTGGATGTGATCGTCTCGATGGCGATTGCGACAGCCAAGGCAACACTGGTCGTCTTTATCTTTATGCATCTCTGGTACGATAAACCATTGAACCGGCTGGCATTCTTCTTTTCGATCGTGTTTGCCGCCTTTTTCCTCTGCATGATTCTTCTGGACTCGCACGCCTATGATGATTACGTGAAAGGCTTCCAACAGGATCAGGCTGCGATTGCAGCACCTGCGGCAGCGCCGGCCGCGGCACCAGATGCAACCCCTCCAGCAGACGCCCCTGCCACTGATGCGCCTGCCACAGACGCCAAAGCGGCTCCAGAGAAAAAGACCGAGCCTGAAGCAAAACCAGCTGAGAAATAATTTCCAGCCTGACTGAAAATTCAGACGAGAGAGATCTGATACAGGGGCCGGTCAGTCACAGTTACTATGTCAGTCGTTCCGCTGTTAACCGATAGCAGGTCAGCATGTCAGCCTCCCGGAATCGCTCCCTCCGACATCGATTCGCGCAATTATTTACCTCCCGGGATCGCTTAAGTCAGCGGGATTTTGGACTGGCAATTTTCCTGTTCAGTACCACTGTCCTGTTTATCGGCGGATTGCTGGCATATGTCATCGTCCGTTCGAATCTGTCGAAACATCATGAACCGGTGAATCTGGTGATTCCCCCCGCGCTCTGGCTGAGTACGGTTCTGTTGATTCTCGGAAGTATTTCCATTCAGCGCGCCGTGTATTATGTTAAACACGAAAAACAGCAGCCGTTCCGCAACTGCCTGAACCTGACATTTCTGCTGGGCGGCGCGTTTTTTGTGATTCAGACGATCGGGCTGACTCACCTCTTACAACAGCATTCCGATATTCTGGTGAGCCTCAAAGAAATAAAAAATGCTGCCAATTATCCCAGCAGTTATGGTGCGTTATTTACGTTTGTCTTAGTCCATGCACTTCATTTTTTCATCGCGTTCGGATTTCTGGGACTCGTAATTTACAATGCCTATCTCTACCTGTATGACCATGAATATCACTGGGGCGTCCATGCCTGTGCTGTCGTCTGGCATTTCCTCGGGGTCATCTGGATCTGCATGCTGCTGCTGTTTTATGTCGTGGGGTAGCGCCCCTTCTGCTGAACGATCGAAGCGGTTGTTTGTGGTACGATGGCAGACATCTCACTCCTCGCTGGAGATGCCAGTGGAAAACAGGAACAGGCTAAGTCATCTTATTACAATGTCTTAAGTTGCTTCCCACAATTATTCCCACTGATCGAGTGGGGAGAGGGGGAAACGCTATTTCCTCTGCCCTGCTGCTTCTATTAAAATAGATGACCAGTCGTAATTCCACCTGGAAACCGGATTCCGGTTCTACCGTTTCTCTATTTGTCTGTCGCGATGCACCACACTTCCCGTCAACTCGAAAATCAGGCTAAAGAGTTGCCGCAGCGTTCGAGTCTGTTTCGGCTGGTGCTGGAGGCCGTGGCTTCACTGGCGATTGCCGTCATACTCTTTCGAACGTTCGCGGCGGAAGGTTATATGATTTCGACCGGCTCGATGGCGCCCTCTCTGCTGGGATATCATAAGCAGGTCACCTGTCCTCGCTGTCATTATTCGTTTACTTATGGCGTCGCCTATGATGATAGCGTCTCCGCCAGCCAGCAACAGGACACGGCCACTGACGGACTGGGATTTTCTCAGGCCGGGCAATATGCGACCTGCCCCAACTGTGATACCAATTCGATTGATCTGGCTCAGGTGCCCCGCAACGAAGGGGACCAGTTACTGGTGTTTAAACACGCTTACTACCTCAAGCCCCCCGCGCGCTGGGATGTGGCTGTGTTTCAGAATCCAATGAAGCCGACCCAGGCGTATGTCAAACGGGTGGTCGGCCTGCCTAGTGAAGCCGTGCAAGTCAAAGAAGGTGATCTCTATATCAATGGAGAAATCCAGCGTAAAGATTTGAAGACGCAACGTGCGGTCCGCTTGCTGGTGCACGATCATCAGTTTCATCCATCTGAAGATGATTTTTTTCAGCCCCGGTTTTTTCCCGTGGAAGCAGACTCCGATCAGGAACAGAATCAGGCAGACGCAGCTGCCTGGGAAGAACAGCCAGCCGGGTTCGTATTTGCCTCGGACAGCAGGGATGCAGATGCGTGGTCCTGGGTGAGGTATCAGCACTGGGTGAGGCAGGGAGGACATTATCAGACAGAAGTCCCGCTGGAGCACTGGCCGGAGGAAATCGAGAAACCCGAACCCGTGCTGGCTCCCATTCAATATGATGAATTAAAACAACAGCTGACCTGTAAAGGAGCGATGCCGGCAGAAGACTGTCATCGACTGTTGAACCAGACGGAGGACGATGCGTTTCGATATGCCGTGGCACTGCTGTATGAAAAATCGCATGTGGCTCCCGTCATGGATCGGTATGCCTATAACTCGGGAGTTGAAAATCAGACTGCAATTCCCGTGCATGATTTTCTGTTTACATGCGATCTGCAGGCGAAGTCACCCGAGGGAGAACTGGCGATTGAACTGTTCGACGGCCAGCATCACTTTCGCAATATCATCGACTTCCGACAGCGGCAGGTTAATCTGTTTATCGATGATCGGAAACAGCCGATACGTAGCGGACCATTCCGCAGCGACTTTCAATCGCAGCCCGTCAAACTGGAGATGTCGGTAATGGATCGTCAGGTTCTGTTTGCCATCAATGGAGAACTGGTTTTTCAGCCACTGCTCTTCAGCGAAAATTCAGAGCCGCGAAAAGAGATTCGGATTCCCCTGCAGTTTGGCGCCCGGGGAGGATCATTTAATCTGACAGGCCTGAAACTTTACCGCGATATTTACTATACACGTGGCAAAGGTCTGCATGGGATTGATGAGCCCTACCAGCTGGATGAGAACAGTTATTTCATGCTGGGCGATAACAGCCCGGTGTCCCTGGACAGCCGCAGCTGGGCTGAGGGAAAAGTGGATCAGAAATACCTGCTGGGCAAACCATTTCTCGTGCATTTACCCTCGCGGCAGGGAGAGGTCAAAATCGGTGATCATATAGGTCACATCCGCATTCCAGATTTCACCCGAATTCGCTATATTCACTGATAGAAATGCATTTATTTTAGAAATAATTCGAAAACAGTTCATAAATCAGAGCCCGCAGCGAATGGACAGATCTGAGACACAGATTCGATCCCCCCGCTGCCCGGGCATATTAGATTTGACAGGTTGTCGGTCATGGCCAAAAAAATTGAAAAAGCAAAACTGAAAAAAGTTCCGCAGGATCCGGTCGAGAGCAGCACTGCCGAAAAGGAGCAGGGCAAAAGTCGCCACAATGAAATGCGCGATACTATCGAATCGATTATCATTGCGCTGGTCTTTGCATTTGTGTTTCGCGCCTACTCAGCCGAAGCGTTTGTGATCCCCACAGGTTCGATGGCTCCCACTCTGTATGGGCGTCATAAAGAACTGCATTGCGCCGAGTGTGGTGTGAAGTATGCTGTAGGAGCCAGTGATGAGCTGGTCGAAAAATCAGAGTACTATCTTCCGGACAACAAGGTCACCGGTGCGTTCTGCCCGAACTGTCGCTACTACACGAACCTGCAGAATGCGATGCCCTTTACCGGGGACCGTATTATCGTCAATAAATTTCCCTTCGATTACGGAGACCCCGGTCGCTGGGATGTGATTGTGTTCAAGTATCCCGAAGCGTCACAGACGAACTATATCAAACGACTCGTCGGCCTGCCCGGTGAAGAAATTCAGATTTCCCGCGGCGATGTTTACGCCCGTAAAAATGAAAAAGAGCCGTTTCAGATTCTCCGCAAAGACAATCTGGACAAGCAGCTGACGGTTCAGCAACTCGTGTATGACGATGATTATCCCCCTCGCGAAATCCTGGAGTATGGCTGGCCTGAGCGCTGGTCTCCCATGCAGCAGGTCAAGCCGGTTGAAACGCGGTTTGAAGATCTCAAGCAGTCTGCCTGGGAACTGGACCGCGTTGCGCGAGCCTATCAGTATAAAGGGACGACAGCCAAAGCCGACAAGCTGGAGTGGCTCCGCTATCAGCATATCGTACCCCGACAGTCAGAATGGGCCTTACTGCAGGAAAATCCCGAACTGTTCACCCAGACGATGCTCTCTTCGCCTCCGCAGTCCCGTCTGATCAGCGATTACACCGCGTACAATAACTATTCGGGTGGGTCTTCTTCCGGCGCATTCACTTACGATGCGGCATTCTGGGTCGGCGATCTGACGCTCAGTTTTGATGTCGAGATTCAGTCGGAAGCAGGTGAGTTGCTGGTGGAGCTGATGCGCGGAGATCGACATTTCCGGGTTCGTTTTGACGTCAAAACGGGACAGGCGAAACTGTATTTTGTAGAAGATTTTCCCAATCCCGAGCCAGTCGAAACCGAACTGACCACGGTGGAGACAGACCTCAAAGGGCAGGGGGGCTACTCCGTCATGTTTGCGAATGTCGATCAGAGGCTCTGTCTGTGGATTAACGGTTCAGTCGTTGATCTGGGAGCAGCGTCAGAATACCAGCCTCCGGTTTCACCAGCACCCCGCGAGGGCGATCTGGCGCCGGCAGGGGTTGCAGGTGTGGGGATTGATTTTACCGTTTCGCATCTCATGCTGCAGCGTGACATTTATTATCGCGCGGATGAGTATTATCAGAATCAGGAATATTCGGGCGATCGCAGACACTTATGGGAACTGCTCTGGGATCCCGCCGCCTGGAGCCGTCAGTACGAAGATCACCGCCAGCAGGTCCGGTTTGATCAAATGTCCGACGATGAGTTTTTTGTGCTGGGCGATAACTCCGCCCGCAGTGCCGACAGTCGTCTCTGGGGGAATGCACGCCAGGCAGAACGTCGGCACGCGGTCCCCCGTTCTGCGCTGGTCGGAAAGGCCTTCATGATTTACTGGCCACATGGGATTCCGTTTATGAATGATGGTCGGGGCTATTCACCCAGTGTCGGCCCGCTCAAGCGGTTTTTCTACCACCAGACGCGTCCGGGAGTGTATCCCGATGACCCGTATGCCAAGCTGTCAATCCCCTTTTATCCTAACGTTTCCAGGATGAAACGCATCCGCTGACGTGAGTTACAGTTAACCCTGGCGTCTCTCAAGCTGTTATACACGACTACAATCGCACTTTCCCCATATGAGTGAAATCGATATTTAGCCGAATGGTATAATTTAGTAGAATCAGCTCTCGTGTGAGTTTTGATTGCGGTTTCGTCAAGGAGGACGAGTACGATGGCATTGCTGGAATGTGTAGGTCTGGTCAAAGATTATCCCGGTAAACGGGCAGTGGACGGCGTCGACTTCTATGTGGAGCGCGGCGAAATCGTCGGGTTGCTCGGTCCAAACGGTGCCGGCAAAACGACCACGTTCCGGATGTCCTGCGGGATGGTGGCCCCGACGAAAGGCCGCGTCTATCTAGAAGGCACAGACGTCACAAACTGGCCCATGTACAAAAGGGCCCGGCAAGGCATGGGCTACCTGCCTCAGGACGAAAGCGTATTTGTGAAACTTTCGATAGAGCAGAACATTTATGCGATTCTCGAATTTCTGGATGTCACCCGCAAACAGAGACATGAAACCGTCGACCGCTTGCTGGATCAGTTTGGTCTGACCGCGAAGCGTAAACAGATTGCTTCCACCCTGTCCGGCGGAGAACGAAGGCGGCTGGAAATCGCCCGCTGCCTGGCCAGTTCACCCGAACTGATCCTGCTGGATGAACCGTTTACCGGAATCGACCCGGTGACGATTCACGATATTCAGGATATCATTGCCGACCTGCGCGATGATGGCATTTCGATCCTGCTCACTGACCACCGGGAGCGGGAAACGTTAACGATTACCGACCGCAGCTATATCATCTCAGCCGGTCAGGTACTGGTCAGCGGAGATGCAGAAACCGTTCTCAGTGATGCTTCCGCACAGGCGCTCTACTTTGGAAAACGATTCGACAAAGGTTCGATCATCGAAGGACGTGAAGCGTTTGGAACGCGTGGCATGGATCGAGATGCTGCGTGAATTTGATGCTGTAGCATCTCCCGGGCCATTTGGAACCGGGTAGCATAGCTTGAGAGGCGCCAGAGTGATCTCTGAAACGCCCTACGGTTCGCTGCGGTAACGACCAGGCTGCCATCGCAATGCCGCCCGTCCAATACTCATGGAGTCCGTCAGGCGATCCATACAGATGCCTGCTGCAGGCAGCAGGATCAAGTCTCCCGGACTCACCGGAGCATGGTCGTTATTTTCAACGACTTCGTCCAGTCGCGCCAGGATCGTGGGAATCGTGGATGAAATCGAATTCCCGTAGTTCGGCAGATTGTTCAGGAAGTCGGCGGAGATGGGAATCTGTTTTGCCGCAGCAATCATGGCTTTGAGCAGTTTGCCGCTGGGCTGATGCGGGGCAATCAGAATACGATTCGCCGTACCGGAAACTTCATTATAAGACTTCAGGCATGCTTCCAGCATCAGGTCCACCCCGTTGAGGAATACGGATTCGCCATCCATATGCATCACGAGTTTGTGTTCCGGCTGTCCGCGGAAGTCGTACATGTCTCCCTGTTCGGTCCAGAACAGAGGCACATCCGGCTTACGGCGTTCTTCCGGAATGTATTCGGTTGATGTTTCCACATGCAGCAGTGAATGCCCGGGACCACGCCACAACGTAGTGCCCGTAGCGCCGGCAGAGACGATGCCGCAGAATGCCTTGTCTGAGGAATCGTGCCAGTGCTCGGGAGTTTCAACAGTCAGCAGCGGAATATGCACGCCCGCCGGCTGGTCTTCCAGCAGTTGGGAAGCCCGGTTCAGCAGTTCAACAAATCCGACGCAGCCGTAGTTTAAAGCGATAAATCGCTCGGCGGGGACTCCCAGTTTTTCACTGAGCTGATCGCATAGAAGGCGCGCTGACTGGTTGCGGGTATGCGAATGGCACAGCAGAATTGCCGGGCAATCTGCCCAGTCAAAGCCGACGGTCAGTTGCAGTTTTTCTGCAATCGCAGTCGCGATATCCAGTGGTGAAAGGTCTGGCTGCAACAGGCGTCGTGTTTCGATGCCCGTAGAGCGGCTGATCGCTTTCACGCTGGAAAAACCGGCGCTGAAACCCTGGTGAGAGAGTGTATAGACACTTTCATTATCTAATAGTTCAAACAGATCTGTGTGATCTGCCAGATCTACGATTTCTGTCAGTGCAAATCCATTAGTCTGCATAAAATAATCCCAACCTCGCAATTGCAGAAAGGGAATCCATAGCCCCGCAATCGTCTGAGTATGTGCAACATTAGCCTAAAGTGCAATTGAATATAAATAAATGAGAATGTTTTTTTACAAGTCAAAAAGTTTCTGCGGCAAACTTTAGCATGGGAGGATCCGAGATATGTCCGGTGCAGAAACGGGTGCCTGCCTGTTCACAAATTCCACGAAAGCATAGCCAGTAATGTCATCAGCGCTCCCATGATTATGACAGAGGTGAAAAAAAACCTGATTGCCCGTTGGATAATAATTTGCGGTATCTCATAGCGTGTTGCGTTATACACCAGGCTGATCACTGCCAGCAGCGGAATCAGATACACGACAGCATTAACCTGATTGGCAAAAAGCAGTGAAACGGTCATGTCGAACAACACCTTTATTTTCAAAACGGGATACATGTAGCCCAGGCTGTTTAGTGAAACTCTCCGGGTCAGGCCTTGGCCGGCTCCGGCAGTTTATCATCCGGTTTCGTTTCTTCTTCATCACCTCTGCCGTAAGCGGGCCCTTCAAAGGCATCCCAGATGGCCAGCAGGTTTAACAGGCCGGCGATCCAGGTGAAGACCACAGCGAACTCGTAACGTTTTCCTAATTTTTTGTTGATATCATCCAGTTCATGGTCGGTTAACGGCATTTCAAACCAGTTCAGGAAGGAACGGGGAATCGCGCCTTCAATATGCCCGGTATCGGTACGTTTCCCGTTGACTTCCCGTACCACGGCGCACTCAAGAGGCCGGCTCTGATCTCCCCCCAGTGGAAAGCCGATCCCGACAGGGTCCGCCAGTTGCAGTGTTTCAATTGGTTTATTGTCCAGGGTACCTTCAAAGGTTCCCGTGACTTCAGGACCAAATTCACCGGGTACCGTAGTCAGTTTAATATAGCCATCCAGTTTGCCGTTGATATTGTTGCCATCATCGCCCCGATCAAGCAGGGTTCCCTTGAAGGGGGCCTCCAGTGGGAGTTCCATCCGATAAGGGTGCGTTTCAAAAAAGCTGGCATCAGCGCCTTGCCGCGCGACATTATTGGGGGCTGCCATTTTATTGTAGCGACGGGCCTGGATCAGTGCGGGCAGTGCCGGCAGGCCCACGCCCACCTGTGCAAAATAGCCCAGGTTTCGTTTGCCTTCACGGGACTGATAATACACGGTTTTCCAGTCGCCCAGTGCCATGCCACAGAAAAAAGTACTCAGGATGCAGAAGCAATAGATGGCCGCTTTAAATGTTCTTCCCTGGTAGAAATGTCCTGCACCCGGAATGAGGAATGCCAGAATTGCGGCCACCACCGGATTTTTTAAATCGATTTTATTCTGACTCTCAGTCATTTCAGGACCCTCAGGGAATTCCTTGGATGGTTTACGTATCTGGGGTGTTCGCTTTTCAGACGCTGATCTTAGTGATAACACGATCAAATCAGAAGCGTAGACCATGATTTATAGCAGGCACGGGCTCGAGCGCCGGTGTCTTATAGTGTATCGGATGACGAATAACAGGCCTAGGCCAACCTTAAGTCTTTGCAAAGTCAGGGGTTGAGAGACACTGTGTCTGCAGGAAACACGGCTGGCCTGTCAGTTCGTTTCAAATAGGCTTACTGGCCTCCCTCTGAGCGTTTTGACCACCAGGGCAGGCTGATTCCCCCGTCGATCGTCGAAGTGCCTCCCGTCATGTAATCTGCGTCGGAGCTGGACAGGAACGTCACCAGTTTGCCGACTTCGTTAGGCATTCCCAGACGTTTCCAGGGAATATTTTCCGCACCGGCCTGCAGTTGCTCATCGGTGAAGAACTTTCGTTCGCCGGGGGTATCAATCCAGCCGGGATGTACGGTGTTGACACGGATTTTATGCTGTGCAAATTCGATGGCGGCCGTTCGCGACATGTGATCGATGGCGGCTTTGGCCATATTGTAGGCAGCAGAAGTGGGAATGGCGATGACCGCGTGTGGCGAGCTGATGACCACGATGGAACCGCCGTTGCCCTGTTTCACCATCTGGGTGGCAGCAGCACGCACTCCAAAGAAGGCACCCCACATGGTGACATCGATGGTCCGTCGGAAACCTTCCATGTCGGCTTCGAGAATCAGTTCCCGGTCGCTGTAGGCAGAATTGGAAACGAACAGGTCCAGGCTGCCAAATTCTTCGGCGACCCTGGTGACGGCGGCTTCTACCGATTTCTGATCGGAAACATCAGCCTGAATGGTGATGGCCTTCACGCCGTACGAGCGTGCTTCTTCAGCCGCTTCTTCTGCTTCCTCGGGATGAGAGCGGTAATTGATGGCGACGTTGGCACCTGCTTTGGCCATCTCCATCGCACAACCCCGTCCGATGCCCCGGGAGGCCCCCGTTACGAGCGCATTTCGCCCTTCCAGTTTCATGGTTTTACTTCCTTAGTCTGTATTCCATAAGTAATGATTTGAATTGCACTTCTTGAGAGGTACCCGCTGTCGCTGCGAGCCAACGCTGCCTGGTTTCTCTACTGGAAGTAAATACGGTGATTGGGAGCTAGCTGCCTGCTGTCCCGCACCCGTGAATCCACGCAGGTGCTTCTGCAGTGGTATCGTTACGTCGGCCAGACGGCTTGATTCCCAATGGACTCATGCTCCGGAAGCAGATCTCCGGGCACGAGGCTCATAATCATGCATTACTGTAAACAAGCGCGGCCTTAAAACAAAGAAAACCGAGGAGCATTCTCTGCTCCTCGGCAAAATCTTTCCATGCCTCAATCAATCGCGAATCTGTGTCGCTGAGAAGGGGGGTACCGTCTCAGGCAGAGAAACTGCTGCCACAGCCGCAAGATTTGACAGCGTTGGGATTGTCGAATGTGAATCCCCGTTTTTCGAGGCTTTCATAGTAGTCCAGAGTCGTTCCGTCCAGGAAGAGATCGCTTTTTTTGTCGACGACCACTTTGATCCCGTGTTGCTCGGACAGGTTATCTTTTTCTTCGTCCACTTCGTCAACGAAGCGGAAATCGTATTGAAAACCACTACAACCACCAGAAGAGATTCCGATTCTTAAAAGAGAACCTTCGGCGACGTTCTGGTCTTCCATATACCGCTTCAGTTCTTTGGAAGCATTTTCAGTAATTGTGACAGCCATGGAAATGTGTCTCCAGTTTTAAAATGTAGTTGGGTAACTAAACCTTTGAATATTTGATATCGGCGAAAACAGGTTCCGAATCTCAAAAATGCTCCAGAAATCCGCGAGCCTGCGCACCTTGCTTTCGCTCCTGACATTATAGCAGGAACGCTATCTTTTCCGAGATGCATTTTCAGCTGGAGCGATTGAATCTTACGCTTTTTTGTAAGTAATGGCATTATATCACTTTATTCCAAGGTAAATCCAGCCGTTCCCGGGGGAATTTCCCTCAAACCGTGGGATAATTTGCAGGAAGAGCCTGTAAATTTAAATGGACTGCTTTATCCTGATTTTCATCCGACTGGTGAACAGACTGTTTTGCACTCGGTCGGGTTCCATCCTAAAATAGTGATCAGCATCATTTTCGGGTTTTCCAGAGAGAGGACTGCTGCATGAATCAATCCCATCAATTATTGTTATTGAGCGAAATGGAGCCTGGTCAGTTTGCTGACAGTTTCGTGTTGCTGGTTTGCCGTGAACGCGCTACGACCCGGGATGGAAAGCCCTATTTTCGCGTTCAATTTCGCGATCATGCACTCACAGCGACCGCGATGATCTGGAGCGACACTGCCTGGTTTACGGACTGTGAAACCAACTGGGCAGAGGGAGAGTTTTATAAAGTCCGTGCCCGTTATGAGGAAAGCAAGTATGGTCCCCAGCTGGACATCGATCGAATCCGTCCGGTCAACAAGGATGATGCCGCCGATGGTTTTGATCCGGGCATGTATTATTCGCGCTCCCGCTTTTCCAGCGAAGACATGTTCGCAGAGCTGACAGGCATTGTGCACGAACAGATCACGGAACTCCCGCTGCAGAAACTCGTGCTGGACATTCTGGAACAGTATGCGAGTCAGATCAAAACGATTGCCGCCGCCAGCAGGAATCACCATTCCTTCACGGGTGGCTTCCTGGAGCATGTGTTATCGGTGACAAAAACTGCCTGTTTTCTGGCAGACAAGTATCAGAACTATTATCAGCAGATGCAGCCGCCATTGAATACATCGCTGGTCGTTGCCGGGGCAGTCCTGCACGATATCGGCAAGCTGATCGAACTGGAATATCGACCCCATGGTTCCCGTTATACACCGGCGGGCCGTCTGATTGGGCATATTCTGCTGGGGCGGGACCTGGTACGCGAACATGCTGCCCGGATTGAAGATCTTAACCCGGAGACCCTGCTGCGATTGGAACATATGATCGTTTCGCATCAGAATCTGCCGGAATGGGGTTCGCCGATTGCCCCGCATACGCCGGAAGCACTGCTGGTTCACTATGCGGATGACATCGACGCCAAATTTTATATGATGGCCAGCACACTGGAAAATATTCCGCCCGGAAACGAAGATGAGTTCTCCGGTCGAGACAATGCGCTCCGCCGCAGCATCTTTCTGGGACTCAAGTCTCCGGAATCCACCTGAACATCCCGAATTGAAACTGAAACGATTCAGCGACTAAGCGAATAGAAGAAAAACAATGAAATTCACGAAAATGCACGGGGCCGGCAACGACTATGTTTACGTCAACTGTTTTGAAGAGACGTTGCCAGAGGATATCGCCAGCCTGGCGGTTGCCGTCAGTGATCGACATACGGGCATTGGCTCCGATGGACTGATTCTGATCTGCCCTTCTGAAAAAGCAGATGCACAGATGCGGATGTTTAATGCAGACGGCAGTGAGTCGGAAATGTGTGGGAACGGCGTGCGGTGTGTCGCCAAGTATGTTTACGATCACGGCATTTCTAAGCAGCAGACATTAAAAATCGAAACCGGGGCAGGTGTGCTGAGCCTCGATCTGGAGCTGACAGGCGCGAAGGTCGGCCAGGTGCGCGTGAATATGGGAAAACCAATTTTGACCAGCGCTGAAATCCCCACGCTGCTGCCGGGCGACCCTCCCGTCAATGCGCCCCTGGAAGTAGGAGGGCAGACCCTGGAAGTAACCTGTGTCTCCATGGGCAATCCTCACTGCATCACGTTCGTCGACGAATTGAACGACCACTGGGTACACGGCATCGGACCCCAGGTGGAAGTCCATCCCGCATTCCCCCGAAGGGTCAATGCCGAATTTATCGAAGTCGTGTCACCAGCCGAGCTGAAGATGCGCGTCTGGGAACGGGGCTCGGGGGAAACCCAGGCTTGTGGAACGGGGGCCTGCGCCTCTGCCGTTGCAGGAGTGCTGACCGGTCGGTCTGATAGAAATGTACTTATCCACTTGCCGGGCGGCGATTTACGTCTGGAGTGGGCAGATTCGGATGAAGTGTTTATGACAGGTCCCGCAGTGGAAGTCTATCAGGGAATCTGGAGTGGACCGCAGTAATTACGGGGGAGGGCCAGTGTGAAAGACATATTTTTTGAAATGGTCTTGCAGTAAAATAATAGAACTGATAAACAACGGTTTCTCTCATTTCTCAATATGAATTCCCCTTTAAAACCTGAGACCAATTCGACAGGCAGTTCATTCCTGTCAGCATTTCGTACTTTGCATCCGGGCGTTTCCGTTGGATGGAAAATACGATTCCTGCTGATTGGCTGGAGTCTGTTTCTGATCGCGGGCTTTGGAGTGGCCATTCAAACGATACCGGATTCACGTGGATTCGGTACCCATCAAAAACTCGGTTTTGCACCTTGTGTTATAAAATCTCGATTTTCCATTCCCTGTCCCAGTTGTGGGATGACAACTTCCTTTTCACATTTTGTTCGAGGCCAGATCCGTCAGTCTGCCGAGGCTAATACCTCTGGTTTGATACTGGCAGTTGTCTGCCTGGTGATGATTCCCTGGTCCTGGATCAGTGTGTATTGTCGCAGGCTCTGGCTGGTCTCCCAACCTGAAACCTGTCTGCTCTGGTTGATCTGTGGTCTGGTATCGATCACGATCGTCGAGTGGGTATTACGATTGAACTTTTAATAGACAGGCTCACGGGATTCCCGGTGGGCCGCCCTGTGCCTTCCTGAATATCCAATCTCGAAAACTCTCTGCGGTTCTAGCCAAGGATGGCTGAAAGATGCGAAATAGAATGACGAACGACCATCAAAAGTGGTTTCACCAGCGGTACTGTGCCGTCGTCTTACTGCTGCTGGTTTCAATAAGTCTCAGTGGCTGCTCGCTGTTTGTAATGGCGGGTAAGATGTTTTTTGGTGACCCGCTGATGACCTGTGAATTTACCAGGCAGACCAAAATCGATTTGATTGAAGATCAGAAAAAAGTCCTGGTGGTCTGCTCGACTCCGGAATCGATTCGCTCCGATTATCCGTCGCTGAATTATGATCTGCTGGAGCAGGTTACGTATCGACTGCGTCGCGAAAATATCAAAGTCATGGACACCGGTGAGGTCGCGACCTGGCTGGACGATAACGGCGGGGTCTGGAACGATGTGGATGAACTCGCGGAGAATTTTGAAGTCGACTATATCATTCATGTCGACATTGATGAATTTGACTACCGTGAACCAAACAGCCCAAATCTGCTCAGAGGCAAAGCCTACGGCCATATCTCTGCTTATGAAGTCAATTCGATTGACGGCATGAAACGGGCGCTGGAAATTTTTAACGTGGAATACACGTCAGAATACCCCAGTCATCTGCCGGTTTCGATTGAACAGGAATCAGAAGCCGTGTTCAAGAAAAAATATCTGGATCGGATTGCCGATCAGATAGGTCGCTTCTTCTATAATTATCACGCGGGCGACCCCATCTGATCGCAGGATACCTGACAAAACGCAGACCAGAAAATTATTTCGGAGTTGTGAAGGATCACACGATGACAATTTTATCGAATCAACAATCTGTAGTGAAACAGTTTTTCCAGACCGTCTCGAAGCTGGCGCTGGTCTGTGTACTCTGCACCACACTGACAGGTTGTAATTATTTCATTCTCATCGGATACCTGATTGGTGGTCCCCCTTCCATCGAGCCCGATTTCGATGCCCAGACTCAGAAGTCGATGACGGGTAAAGATGTGACGGTTGCCATCGTCTGTTATGCACCGCTGGAACTGCAGTATAATTTCGATGGAATTCATAACGATCTGGCGAAGTACACCACGTTTCAATTACACAGTCATGGCGTCAAAGTGGTCAATCCGGACCGGATTCGTGCCTGGCTGGATGAGAACCCTGACTGGGACAAACCCGAAGAAATCGGTGAAGCCTTTGACGTGACGTATGTGATTCATATCGAACTGCATAAATACAGTCTGTATGAAGAAAACAGCTCGGACCTCTATCGCGGTCGTGCGGAAGGCATGGTCACCGTCTACGAAATGGATGAGGCCGGCGAAGGCGAAAAATTGTACAGCAAGGAAATTACTTCGTTCTATCCGCTGCGGGCACCCCGGGCGACTTCCGAGACGACCTTCTCCAAGTTCAAGAAAGAATATCTCGGACGCCTGAGTGATGAGATTGGCCGCCTGTTTTACGAATACTACAACGGCGACGATTTCACACACGCAATCTGAACGGGACTGTGTCCCGTTTTACTATAACGTCTCCAGGATCATTTGGGCCGAGTGCTTTGTCAAGCTGGAAATTGAGGGTTGGGGGTGTTGTTTACGTGCTCCGTTGTCGCACTCTCGTGATATCGATCAACCCAAAATTTAAAAATGACACTCCACTAGTATCATCGATGGAGAGACGCTCAGGATAAGTGGGCTTCGCTCCAGAACCGGCTTCAGGTCGAGTCGATCAATCTCCACTCTTGCAACTGGTTCCGCGAACCGTTAATTTTCAAAGCGTAGCGCAAGCACTCACGTTCTCTGGTGAGGTTTATGCCATGGGAAATCGTAGTTGAGTTTCAAGGTAGTGATACGAAATGTCTGTAAGTAAAGAAGAGGCCGTGGCACGCAGCCAGATTATTCTGTCGCATGCCTGGATGGTCCGGACGTTCGTCAAGCACAGCGAAGAGGTGGAAGATTTTCCGGAACTGAGCAACATTGTCCGGGCTGTGTTCGATGCCTCGCGGGCTCTGGAAACACGCGTGGATGATCCCGATGCTTACCTGAAGATGTTGCGGAAAAAAATCAGTAAGCTCCGCAAGGCCACGGACCAGTTTGCCATTGATGCGCCGGAAGCCTCCCTGCATACGAACTTCGAGCAGGCCGTCATCTCGATGAATGCCTGCACGAAAGCGCTGGAAGAACTGCTCGCACAGGTGGAGTAAACAACCAGAGCGCTGTTGTCGGTTATTCGTCCTTGGTGGCGTCGAGTACGGCCAGGAATGCTTTCTGGGGAATTTCAACCTGTCCGAACTGCTTGAGCCGTTTCTTGCCCTCTTTCTGTTTTTCCCACAGCTTGCGCTTCCGGGTGATGTCACCACCATAACATTTGGCGGTCACGTTCTTTTTCAGGGCTTTGATCGTTTCGCGAGCAATGATCTTTCCGCCGATGGCAGCCTGGACGGGGATTTCAAACTGATGCTTGGAGATCTCTTCCTTCAGGCGTTTTACCAGGGCACGTCCACGGCGTTCGGACTGCGAGCGGTGCACGATGGTCGACAGGGCGTCGACTTTTTCGCTTTTGACGAGAATATCCATTTTCACCAGGTCAGCCGCGCGGAAGCCGAGGATTTCATAATCCATCGTTCCATAGCCGCGGGTGGCACTCTTCAGGCGGTCGTACATGTCGTACACGATTTCGGCGAGAGGTAACTCGTAAATCAGCTGCGCACGGTTTGTTCCCAGGTACTCTGTATTTTTATAGATGCCTCGTCGATCCGCACACAGCTGCATCATGGTGCCAATATTTTCCGCCGGCATGATAAACGTGACCAGGGCGATGGGCTCGCGGAATTCTTCAATGCGGCTGGCATCGGGAACATCCTGCGGGTTATCGATGTGCAGGACATTGCCGTTCCGCTCCAGGATTTCGTAGGTCACGTTCGGTGCGGTCTGCAACAGATCGATATTGAATTCCTGCTCCAGTCGCTGTTGTATGATTTCCATATGCAGCATACCCAGGAAGCCACAACGGAACCCGAAGCCGAGTGCATCACTGGTTTCCGGAACGAAGCTGAAGCTGGCATCGTTCAGGCTCAGCTTTGATAATTCGTCCCGCAGCTTTTCGAAGTCGGTTGCTTCAATCGGGTACATGCCGCAGAAGACCATCTGTTGAGGTTTCTGATAACCGGGCAAAGGTGCTTCGGGCAGATTCCGCGGGTTGGCGATCGTATCCCCCACGTGGACGTTGTCGAGTTCTTTCGCGCCGCTGACGAGGTAACCCACCTGTCCGGGACCCAGTGATTTGACCGCTTTCATGTGAGGCGTGAACTGGCCGATTTCGATGATGTCCAGTTTGGTGCCGCCCCGCATCAGCACGACGGACTGCCCTTTTTCGATCGTTCCCTGAACCACACGCACGTAGGTAACAACGCCGCGATAGTGGTCGTATTTACTGTCAAATACCAGCGCTTTGAGTGGCGCGTCCGCCAGACCATCCGGCGGTGCGATGCGTTCGACAATCGCGTCCAGAACTCCCTTGACTCCCACACCTGTCTTGGCACTTACCATCAGCGCTTCGGAAGGGTCGAGTCCGATTACGGTTTCGACCTCTTCCAGTACTTCCTCGATGCGCGTGACCGGCAGGTCGATTTTATTGACGACCGTAATGATGGTCAGGTTGGCGTTGATGCTGGCATAGGCGTTCGCCACGGTCTGTGCCTGGACGCCCTGGAACGCATCGACCAGCAGCAGCGCTCCTTCACAGGCTGCCAGGCTGCGGGAGACTTCGTAATGGAAGTCCACGTGGCCGGGTGTGTCGATCAGGTTGAGTTCGTACTTCTCCCCCTTGTATTCATGGTAGATCACAACGGTCCGCGCTTTCACTGTAATTCCGCGTTCCTGCTCAATCTGCAGGTCGTCCAGGATCTGTGCTTTGAATTCGCGTTGCGTGATGGCACCGGTCTGCAGCAACAGCTGATCAGCCAGCGTACTCTTGCCATGATCGATGTGGGCGACGATCGAAAAGTTTCGAATCAGACGGGGCTCTGTAGCCATAAATGGAATCTCGTTTTCTTATGAAAGACAATCCGGGACGAGTGAGTCCGGATCAGTTTTTATCGTTCGCTTCTTCTTTGCGGCAGGCCAGGCGGGCACACCCGGCGACACCGATGTAACCTGCATCGGATCCCAGTTCTGCAAAGTCGATGATCGTGTTTTCGTAGGGGACTTTAAAGGCACGCTGTCTGGCTTCTTCCCGGATGCGCTGCAGGAAGCGCTGTCCGAGTTCAGAGTCCCTGCCACCGAAGGTGACAGCACCGCCAAACAGGATCATGTCCGGGTCAATCGTATGCATGAGTGTCGTTGTTCCCACACCCAGGCACATTGCCGATTCCATGATCAATTCAATTGCCAGTTCGTCCTCCTGTTCAGCCGCCTGTGAGATCAGCAGGGGAGACAGTTCCTTGCCCCCTTCGATCATCGAGTGGAGCAGTGAGCTGCGTCCTGCATCCAGAAGTTCCTGGCAGTGACGTACCAGCGATTTCCCGCCAGAGTACGCTTCCAGTGTTCCATATTGTCCCGAATCACACAACCGGCCGTTGGTCATTTGAATAATCATATGCCCGCATTCACCCCCGTGGGAGTGACGACCTTCAATAATCATCTCATCTATTATAATACCACAACCCACGCCCGTGCCCAGAGTCCAGAGTACCAAGCTGCGTGCCTCGCGGGCTCCCCCGATCCAGTATTCGCCGTAAGCGGCAGCATTGGCGTCGTTTTGATAGATCGTCTTTTTTCCGGAATAATGATCACATACCGTCTGGCGGATCGGAAAACCTTTCCAGGTAGGCAGGTTGGGCGGATCAACCAGTTTACCGCCCGGAATGTCCATGGTACCCGGAGTCGCGATGCCGATGGCTTTGATGTCGTCCATCGTAAACTGGCAGTCTGAAAGCACATCCGTAATCGCCTGGTAGATGTTTTTCAGTCCGGCGTCAACGCCTTTATCCACTTCCGTTTTCGTCTTGCAGAATGCCAGGGACTTGCCATTGTCATCGACGATACCGACTTTGACATTCGTTCCACCAATATCAATGCCGACAAAATAGGGACCATTATGTTTTGCCGGATTCATGCTGGTGTGTGTTCCTCTGGTCTGGTTTGATTTCTGAAAGCCATTGGTTCCAATGGTCAGGGGTTACGCGGGAGTCGGTTTTCAAAAGTGAATGCCTCCGGACGCAACACGATCCTGCATTGACAGGGAGTACTCGAAGTCAGTCAGAGGAAGGTCAGCTGCACACCGGGAAGTATAGCCGAGCAGGCCGGAATGATGCAATCATCAAGCGGCCAAATTCAGTTCGGGAACCGTCCGGTTTAAGGCCCAAGAAGCGGTTTCTACTGGATTAAGGTGCGAATTTCTGACGGGGCGGACAGGCCGTCGCACAGCAGATGTCAGAATGCAGTTCCAGGAACTTTCAGGAAAATCACTCAGCAGAGGCCAAAAATCCTTGGCGCCTCGCTTCAATTGGGACAGGATGAAATGCATGGGTCCTGCCTGTTTACCACTAATTCTCAACATTTCCGAGGCATGAAATGAGATTTCAACTTCGATTCTTCCTACTCCTGCTGGTTTGCTGTCTGACTGTTCCGGCTTCCCCGTTACCTGCCGCAGAGCCGCAAGCCGCACGACCTAATATCATATTATGTATGACCGACGATCAGGGCTGGGGCGAAACCGGCTTTATGGGACATC
>NZ_CAXAVM010000127.1:0-20622 GCF_963972345.1 uncultured Gimesia sp.
CGTGGTGTGTATGTCATCTGGCGACGCAGTGCCCCCTATCCCAGCTTTACGAATTTCGATGCCCCCGACCGAGGCGCCTGCGTGATCAATCGTTCGCGCACCAACACACCACTGCAGGCACTGACGCTGCTCAACGATCCCGCGTACGTGGAGATCGGCGTTGGTCTTGCAAAACGCCTGGCAACAAAAGGCCTGAATTCCGACATGACCGATCGCGAACGCATCGCGTATGCGTTTCGCCTGTGTGTCGCCCGCGCAGCGAAGCCGGTCGAAGTGGATCATTTAACCAAAGTCTTTGAGCAGGAACTGAAATATTTCCAGGATCACCCGCAGGCAGCCCAGAAGCTGATTGCGGCAGACGACCGGCCGGAAGGCGTGGGTGCCTCGCGCATGGCGGCGTGGCTGTATGTCGCCAACATCCTGTTGAATTTAGATGAAACCATCACAAAGGGATAATCATGAACGCGCATCTGCAACAACTGCTGAATTATACCCGACGTGAATTCTTCCAGCGGGCCGGCATGGGGGTTGGAGGCGCGGCGCTCACTGCGCTGCTGGCCAATGATTTGCAGGCGGCACTCCCCACAGCCGCCAACCCGATGGCGGCCCGCGAATCACATTTCACCCCTAAAGCCAAAAATGTGATCTTCCTGCATATGGTCGGCGCACCGTCGCACCTCGACTTATATGATGCCAAACCCAAACTGCAGGAACTGGACGGCGAACTCGTCCCCGACAAACTCTGGGAAGGGTTGCGACTGGCGTTCATTCGCGAACAGCCCAAGCTGATGGGCAGCCCGTTCGCCTTCCAGCAACAGGGAGAAGCCGGGCTTCCCATCTCGGAACTGATGCCTCACCTGGGTTCGGTCTCCGATGAACTTTGCATGATCCATTCCCTGAAAACTGATCACTTCAATCACGCGCCCGCCCAGCTCTTTTTCCAGACCGGCTTCTCACGCTTCGGACGTCCCTCCCTGGGTTCGTGGGTCAACTATGGCCTGGGTTCCGCAAACAGTAACCTGCCCGGCTTTGTCGTTTTGATTACCGGCAACGTCGCGGGAGCCGGAAACAGCCTGTGGGGCAGCGGCTTTCTGCCCAGCATTTACCAGGGCGTCGAATTTCGTTCCTCGGGAGACCCCGTCCTGTTTCTTTCGAATCCGAAAGGGATGACGGGTGAAGACCGCAAGCGGATCATCGACAGCGTCAATCATCTCAACAAAGTACAACTGGCGGATGTAGGAGATCCGGAAATCGCGACACGCATCAATCAGTACGAGATGGCTTATCGCATGCAGTCCGCCGTGCCCGAGTTGATGGATATTTCCAACGAACCCAAACACATTCACGAGCAGTATGGTACGCAGCCAGGCAAAGCCAGCTTTGCGAATAACTGCCTGTTGGCACGACGTCTGGTGGAACGGGGCGTGCGGTTCGTGCAACTCTTCGACCAGGGCTGGGACCATCATGGTAATCTCGTGAACAGTCTGAAGAACAAATGCCGACAGGTCGATCAACCCATCGCCGCCCTCATCAGAGACCTCAGACAGAGGGGACTGCTGGACGATACGCTGGTCGTCTGGGGCGCGGAGTTCGGGCGGACACCCATGGTGCAGGGAGATCGCAAGACCCCCGGTCGCGATCACCATAAAGACGCTTATACCGTCTGGATGGCGGGGGGCGGCGTGAAACGCGGCTTTGCGTATGGCAAAACGGATGACATCGGTTTCAATGTGGCCGAAAATCCGATGCACGTCAACGATTTTCACGCTACGCTGCTGCACCTGTTAGGCATGGATCACGAACGGCTCACGTTCAAATTCCAGGGGCTCGACATGCGGGTTACGGGAGTCGCCGGCAATGTGGTGCCGGACATCATTGCCTGAAGGAATGCTGGTCCTTCAGTCGTCGGTACGCAGCATCGGTTGAATTTCGGTCACGAAGTCATTCGCATCGGTAAAGTTACGATAGACTGACGCGAAGCGGACGAAGGCCACCTGATCGACGTCTTTCAAAACCGTGGAAACCCGTTCGCCGATAAATCGCGAAGGGACTTCACGATCGAAGTTCTCATAAATTTCTGCTTCAATCTGCGCGACGATGGCTTCAATCTGATCGGGGCTGACCGGGCGTTTGTAGCAGGCGGTCTCAATCCCGGTGACCATTTTCATACGATCAAAGGGAACCCGCGCGCCATCTTTCTTGATGACTTTGAGAGGCGACTCTTCGATTTTTTCGTAAGTCGTATAGCGTTTTCCGCAGGCCAGGCATTCCCGTCGTCGGCGCACACTGAAAGGTTGACTCAAACGTGAATCAATTACTTTCGTCTCACCATCACGACAAAAAGGGCACATCATGAACGACGCGACTCCTGTGCTGAACCAGCAGAAGCACCTCTTCACATTCAGAGATTCCCTGCAGACTGATGTTTAAAAATAGCATGATCGAAACTGTGGCACCAGTCTATTGTTCCGAAATCCGCAAGTTTTATCGGTTTACGACGCGTGGACAGCTGACGTGAACATCAGCGTGCCAGCAGTCATTCCATGGGGCGATCCAGAATTTCTTCGTGTGCCTGTGATTCGTTCACGTCGGCTTTCAGGTCATTGAGTGTGTCCCGCAATTCGGCTTTGACTCCGAAGGAAACAAAAGCGAGCACGACCAGAAATGCCACGCCACTGATCAGCAGCAGCAGCGTCCAGATTGTCATCCATATATACATATTAAACCCTCACACTTCTGCAACAGGATTGACAGGGAACGTATTCGACTCGCGCGGCTGATCCGGAAAAATCAGCGAACCCAGCACGTACACAGCCGCGGAAAAAGCAAACGTCATCAGCGTGAGATGGGTTGCATTGAGGTTTGACGAGAACCAGCCATTGATCATTTCCACACAAGGCCCCATGGCGGACAGACCCAATAGACCTCCCAGAATCGCCGCCAGCGCCCCGGCCCGACTCCCCCGTTTCCAGTACAAACCGCCGACCACCGTGGGAATGGCACCGGAAAGATAGACGGCACCGGTCACCGCCAAGTAGCCCCATAAATCACTGCTGACTTCATACCACAGGCCCCAGATCAACAGCATCGCCCCGATCACAAAGATGGCAATCCGGGTCACTAAGATGCGGGCACGCTGGCTCATCGGGCCGGCGAGGGGAGCGACGATATCCTGGGTAATCACGCCACTCCAGCAGAGCAGGTAGCTGTCATGTGTCGACATGAACGCGGCAATCATGCCTGCGGTCACCAGTCCCAGTAATCCGGTCGGCACGACTTTCGCCAGGAACAGTGGCATCGCCGACAGAGAGGTAACGGAGCTGTTGGTTTTCACCGCCTCATTGAATTCCGCGAACAATTCCGGTTGAGCTGCGAAAAAAGCAAAAGTACCAATTCCCCAGAACACCGGCAGTGCCCGCCGCGCCAGAAACGAGATGGAACTCAGTGTATACAGTCTTTGCGCGACTGCGGCACTCTGGCAGGAAAGCGTGCGTGCCGCACTGGTGGGCCACAACATGGCCGCTGATCCGATCACCACGGTCATTTGAATGATCTGCAACCAGCCGATCCCGCCTCCTTTTCCGGACGGGTTCTCCGGGTTGGTGGGATCAAAATACCCGTTCTGCTCGGTCACAATCGCAGCAAACCCGTCCCAGCCAATTGACCAGAAGACGACGCCCGTCACAATCACCATGCCGGTTCCCAGGATCAGGAACTGAATCAGGTCAGTAATCACCACGGAGACCATGCCGCCCAGCACGGTATAAAACAGTACCAGCAATAACAGACCGGTCATAATCAGTTTGAGGTACATTTCATCCTGCAGGCCGGAAATGGCGGTCAGGAACTGAGAACCCGCTTTCAGGAACAGACCCATATTCAGGACACCTGAGACGACCATCACACTCGCCCCCACCACGCGGACGGTGGAGGAATAGCGTTTCTCGTAGTATTCAGGGATCGTCATGATCGAGGAATCCCTTAATCGATAGACGACAAAACCGGTCAGCCCGATGATGAGGACGGCCCCTGCTTCCAGAAAAGCCAGGTACAGCGAGGCGTACTGCTGGATAAAACCGAGCTCGGCCATATACATGACGGTCACCAGCCCGAGTTCGGTCCCTGTCATGGTTGCCAGGGCCAGCCGGATCCGAAGTTTGCGTCCCGCCACCAGGTAATCAGACAGGTTTCCGACGTAACGATTGGCCCACAAACCAATTACGATCGAAGTTAACAGGTAGCAGACGACGATCGACCAGTCCAACAGGGTGAAATTTGTATCGTAAAGTGAAATAATGGGGCCCCCTCGACTCTCGTTTGAGCAACGAAAATCGGATTTTCACGAAAAACAGCGGACAGGAATTATTTACCAGCGGTTGCAATCAATGAGCATTCCATTTACCATATGTCGCTTCGCAAATCGTCACGGGTCTCGGAATCCGTTTGACCAGCCCGCTGACTACAGCGCTTCTTGCGAACGATACACCACTATGCCAGTTTTGACAGTCAATTTCCATAGTAAATGGCTGTCTTCGAAATAACATCTAACAAAGGGGATGACACCGTGTCACTCGACAAAAGTTTAAAGAGCAAAAGTACGCTGGTCCGTGCACGTAACGTGTTAAAGCGGGCAGAGCGTATTGAAAAGTTGAAATTCGAAGACCGCTGGGTCGATGGCCAGGGTGCCCTCGGTTTACCCAAGGTACGCGTCGAAAAGATTTCGATTGGTAAGAAGAAGAAAAAGAAGAAAGACGACGACGAAGATTAAACGTCTGTCTCCGTAGGGAGGAGGAGAGCTCATGGATTTTTCAGACTCTCCTCCACAGTTCCCTTATTCTTAAGCGCAGCAATCATCGACCGGGGAGCAAGGAATGCGTGCCCTGAATCTGCTACGGGCTGCTGGCGGCACTTTCACACGACGACGTTATCGTCGCGCCGCCCATTCGTTTCTTGCTCATACCTCACGCTGCCGCGAAGTCCAGCAACAGACTCTGCAGCGCATCCTGCAGTTGAATGCCGACAGTGATTTCAGCCGCGAATGGCAGCTGGACGGCTCCTGCTCGATCTCTGATTTCCAGACCCGCTTTCCCGTCTCCGATTATGAACGTTTTCGCCCCTGGATCGATCGCGTCAAAAATGGTGAGACGACCGCGCTGCTCGGAGCCGCCAATCGACTGCTGATGTTTACCCTCAGCAGTGGTACGACCGCGGATTCCAAATTCATTCCCATCACCGAACCGTTTCTGAAAGACTACCGCCAGGGCTGGCAGAACTGGGGCATTCTCACCTACGACGATTTTCCCCGTTTGAAATATCAGAACATCGTCCAGCTCTCGAGTAACTTCGATAAGTTCCGCACACCAGGCGGGACTCCCTGCGGCAATATCAGTGGACTCGTCGCCGCCATGCAGAGCCCGGTTGTCAAGCTGCTGTATACGGTTCCCGGCGAAGTCTCGCAGATTGAAGACCCGCACCTCAAATACTACACCGCCCTGCGGCTGGCAATCGCCGATCAGGACGTCGGCATGATCACCACCGCCAACCCGAGCACCCTGCTGCATCTGGCACAGTTCGCAGATCAACAGCGCGAATCACTGATCCGCGATATCGCAGACGGCCGCTTGACAGGTGCCGCACAACTGGAACCGGCCATTCTGAAAACGCTGCAACCGAAACTCAAACGAAAAAACCGCGCACGGGCCCGCGAACTGGAACGCATTGTGGCACGTACGGGGCACCTCTATCCCCGCGACTTCTGGCCGGGACTGTCTCTGCTGGCGGTCTGGATGGGGGGATCGGCGGGAGCGTACCTGTCACAGCTGGCACCCTATTATGGCACGCCGCCGGTCCGCGATCACGGACTTTCCGCCAGTGAAGGACGGATGACGATTCCCCTCGAATCGGGCACGTCTACCGGCGTACTGGATATCACCTCTCATTTCTTTGAGTTTGTTCCCGAAGATGAAGACCCGCTGACCACCTCGAATATCCTTACCGCCGATCAACTGGAAGTGGGACAGAATTATTTCATTCTGCTGACCACTCCCTCGGGACTGTACCGTTACCATATCTGTGATGTCGTCCGCTGCACCGGGTTTTACAGCCAGACTCCTTTGCTGGAGTTTCTGCACAAGGGCGCGCATATCTCCAATCTGACCGGGGAAAAGATCACGGAATCCCAGGTGGTGACTGCAGTCCGGAATGCCGTCGCACAGACCGCGCTGGAAATCGGTCAATATTCCCTGATTCCCCAATGGGGAGAGCCACCACATTACCAGTTGCTGTTTGAAGGGTCGGCCCTGTCATCGAGCGATCAACTCCCGACTCTGCTCGCAGCGCTGGACCAGCAATTACAGGAAACCAACTGTGAGTATGCAGAGAAACGGCAGTCGGGTCGCCTGGCGCTGCCCGTCGCCTGCGAATTGACTGCGGGTACCTGGGCTCGCTTTGCCGCGGAACGCCAGCAGAAACTGGGCGGCAGTATCGAACAGTACAAGCATCCTTGCCTGATCCCCGAACTCGATTACGCACAACAGATCCTGCAACGCTTTTCCTGCTAAGCATCCTGGCAGACAGACGAATGTTCCCGTTATTTGAATACGGGCTGGCTGCTCCGCAGGAACCCGAACAGATCACGCAGGTCCTGTTCGCTGAGTTGATCAAGCAGTCCTTCGGGCATGAGCGACTTGGGCTGTTTGATCATTTCATCAATGTTTTCCCGTTTGATCGTCACGTTCTGTCCGTCCGCCCCCCGGATGACCACAATCTGCTGATCCTGGTCAAACAGGAAACCGGAAACCACCAGTCCGTCCACGGTGATCACCAGGTACGTTTCATAGCCTTCCCGGATTTCTGCACTGGGATTGACGACGTGCATCAGCATTCGCAGCGAATCATCACGTTTATATTGCGTCAGTTCCGGCCCGACCCGTTTCCCCTCTCCAAACAGAATGTGACATTTCGCACAATGCTGCTGATAGAGTTCCTTTCCATGATACACATCGCTGGACCCCGTTCCCAGCAGTTTCGAGACGCGAGCAATCTGATCCTGCATCTGCTGATTTGATGCCCCTTTGATCTCTTTCCAGTGTTTACTGACCAGGTCGGCGATCTGCTGATCCGGATGGATGGTCATTTTTCGAACCAGGTCAGCGGGAATCGAAGCGGCTTCAATCTGGCCGACATCAATCGCGGTCAGCAACTGGCGTGTCCACTCTTTGCGACTGACCAAAGTCGACAGGGCCACTTCGCGCACCGGTTCGCTGAAATCAGAATACCGCTTCAGAATTGTCTCGGCGACTTGAGGTTCGTTGTATTTCTGTAATGCCACCAGCAAGCCGGTCTGCACTTCGGGTACTTTGGTGGTGCTCAACAGATTCTGCAACGCGGGTAAAGCCTGCGGTTCCTGCAACTCACCCAGTACCTGGATAAATTCCACCAGCTGCGCCTGGTTCTTGCCCGGCGTCTTGAGCGCATCCAGCGCGCTCTGAATCGCCCGTGGATTGCCCAGCCGCATCTGTAACGTGGTGGATCCACCCCCCGCATCCGCGAGTGCTTTCACCAGCACTTCCGGCAGCCCGGCCAGCGAGCGTCCTTTGAACGAATTCTCGAATCCCGCCATCAATGTTTTTCTGGAATTCTCATCCGGCGCCAGTTCGAAGAGCTTCGCACAGGAAATCAGATCGGTACGACTGCCGGCCGTCGCATAGCGGCGCATCAGTCGTTCCAGTATCGCCGTTTTGATCAACGGCCGGTTCCACAATTCCTGATCTTTGAACAGCGCGAGTACCTGTTCGCGATCGGAGTCCACTTTCGATTCCAGCGCCCACCAGACCATCAAGGGCTGATGGCGGTCGTCGACATCTTCTGCATAATTCGAAAGCGCCGCCACGATCGGCAGACAGACTTCCGCAGGTAGACGCCGTGCAGTCGCCGCCAGTTGGCCACGGACTTCTGCGTTTGGTTCGTCCTGTGCCAGCGCGATCAGGGCCTGCCCCAGATGGGTGGAGACCACTTTGTCGTCCCCCAGCAGACGCACCGTCCAGAAACGAACCATGGGGTGGGGATGTTTCAGCGTTTGTTCTGCCACCGTCTCATCGAAACCCTGACAGAGATTCAACGCCCAGAAAGCTTCCAGCGCCAGGTGACCGTCGTTCTCTTTGATCCACTGTTTCAGCGTGGGGATCGCGGAAGCATCTTTTCGATCGCCGAGCAGCCTCAACGCGGTCCGTCGCTGCCATTCATTGGGATGTTTGAGCAGCTCCAGCAATTCGGGCGTCGTTTTCTGACTGAGATCGTCGATCTTGCGCGGCTTGGCGTCTTTTGCCTGGAACCGATAGATGCGACCTGAGTTGGGATCAACCTGTCCCTGGTAATGTTGCCCGTGGGCGATGAACTCTTCATAGAAGTCGGCTACATACACGCCTCCATCCGGACCGACTTTGATTTCAATCGGACGAAAACCCAGGTCGGTGCTCTTAAGTGGGAAGCTGATATCTTCCGTCTCAAACGTGGAGCCCAGCGGTTTGATTTCAGAAAAGACCAGGTACTGATGCAGGGGATCCACCGACAGCAGATTGCCACGATATTTTTCCGGCAGTGTGTCTCCTTCGTACTTCACCAGTGCATGACTGAAGCGAGGCGTCGCCGCATGTTTCATGAAAGGCAGTAAACCAAACGCGTAAGGATTGCTCACATCGCCGTACTTGCGTTCGGTTCCTTTTTCGTAATAGCCGCCCTGCACATAATAAAAACCGCGTGTCCCTCCGCCGTTATGACCGGAATAGATACGGCCGTCCGCATCTACCTCCAGACCAAAGGCGTTTCCGCCTCCTTCAGCAAACAGTTCGTAACGTTTTGATTCCGGATGATACCGCCAGACTGCAGGGCCTTCACAGTAGATCGCCGGGGCATCGGCTTTGTCGCTGTTTTTCAGATGCGAAACGACGTTGCTCCCCTGCACCATATACAACCAGCCATCGGGTCCCCACTGCAGACTGTTGGGAGCAGAATGGGTATCGGATATTCCAAAGCCTCGCAGATGCACTTCGGGATCGGCGTCGGGAATGTCGTCGTTATTTTTGTCCGGATAAAACATCAGGTAAGGCGGATTGAGTACCCAGACCCCGCCCCGCCCTTTGACAACCGAAGTCGCGACATTCAAATCGCCGGCAAACACTTTGTGGTCGTCATATTTTCCATCGCCGTTCGTATCTTCGTGGATGGTAATCCGGTCATTGCCGGGAAAATGATTTGGAGGTGGCGGCGGCATCTGGTCGAATTCCATGCGATAATATTTGTTGCGGCTCAAGACTTTCAAACCCGCCGGATAAGGATACTGACGGTACTGCACGACCCACATGCGACCCCGTTCATCAAAACTCAAAAACAAAGGTTGTCCGATCAGCGGTTCTGTCAGCAACTGCTCGACACGCATGTCGGCGTCCAGTTCAAACAGTTCCATGGATTTTTCCGGAGGCAGTCTGCGACCCGGCGAAAGCTGGCTGGAGCGTTTCAATGTCGAGGTCGCCGGGGCGAACTGATCATAGGCTGCCTGCTTTGGTTTGTCGGCGACGGCAGCCAGAGCCCATTTTGGGTTATCTCCGACCAGGAATTCCCATTCCCCTTTTAAGACGCATTCCAGAAAGTAACCTGCCAGAATGGGAGGGACACCCCGAAAGCCTCCCGGACCTTCTGCATTATAAACGCGCACGGCAATCGTATTGTATTTCCCAAGCTTCAAGGTTCCCGGCGGGACTTTGTAACGCTGGTACTTGTCGAACCCGCTTTCGAATTGGGGCGGGAAGCCGCCGATCTGCCCGATGCGGGTTCCATTAATATACAGTTCATGCGCGTCCGCCAGCTTTTCAATCGACAGTGTTACCGAATCGCGCCAGAGAGGACGTGCGGACATGTCAGCCCAGTTATCCGGGACCTTGACGTAACAGCGATACCAGGCGAAGCCATCGTAATCTGCATATTTGCCATCCCGTTGCTGCTCCCAGCTGCCGGGAACCTGAATCAGATCCGGGGGAGAACCGGGGTCAGCAGCAGGCAGATTGCCAGCGGAATGTAAACAAAAAATGAAAAACAGGACTGCAAACTGACAGACTTTCATCTAGAAACTCCCGGAGAACGCACTGTTTTGCTGTGACTCTATCAAGACTTAAGAAAATTAGGATTCTTAATATATTGAACCATCGCAGAGAGCAGAATTCAACGTGGTTTTACAGGATTACCGTGAATTTCGCCTGACATCTGCGGTTCTTTATATAGTGACCGTCCAGAATCGGAAGTGCGGATTATGCGGTGTAGAAGCAGTGTCCCACCCGTTGAGTTGGGAATTGATTAATTTTCCTTGAAATATTCTCAGCAATTTTACGTTAGGTTCGTAGTGAAACCCAACAATAAAAACACAGAGAACAATAGCAATGCGAAACACCCTGGAGAAACAGACCTTGGAAACTTCCCGATTAATTCTGCGACCGTGGCGCGAGACAGATGTCGCCCCCTTCGCGGAGATGAATGCCGACCGGAAAGTCATGCAATACTTTCCAGCGCCGCTCTCTTATGAGGAAAGTGCGTCTCTGGTCGAACGGTGTCAAAAACATTTCGACGAGTATGGTTTTGGACTCTGGGCGGTTGAGCTCAAAGAGACAACAGAGTTTGCCGGTTTTATCGGCCTGGCAGTCCCACAGTTTACCGCTTATTTCACACCCTGTGTTGAGATCGGCTGGCGACTGGCGGCTCCGTACTGGAACCAGGGTTATGCAACAGAGGGTGCCCAGGCGGCACTCGACTTCGGGTTCGATCAGTGTAATCTGAAAGAAGTCCTGTCATTTACTGTTCCCGCGAACGTGGCATCACGACGCGTGATGGAAAAAATCGGGATGAGTTATATCGATAACTTTGATCACCCCGCCATTCCCGGCGATGATCCGCTCTGCCGTCACGTTCTGTATCGGATTACCAAACAGGAACGGGACGCGCTGCAGGCCGTTTGAGACTTACTTCGACAGACGATTGAGAATGTTTTTCGTTACCTGCTGTACAACCGGATCTTTCCCGCGCAGTCCATGAGCCCAGTCAGTACTGCCAACCGTGAAGACAGTCCCCCCGTTGGTATACATGCCCAGTATCGCAGCCCCGATGCGATCTTCATCAAAGCGATCATACCACAGGCTGTCGCCGGGCGCCCATTTCGCCGGACAGGAAGCCAGTATTTCAAAAGTACGCGGCGTTCCATCTTTGAATGTGGGCACAGGCAGACCGTCCTTCATCTCAAACTGGCAGCCATCGCATTCATAACCGACAATACTGTCTTTGCCGCCGAATTCGTCTCCCTGTTTGATGCCGGTCTTTTCAAATACCCAGTGTGCGGGACGATGCACCTGGTAAGCACCGGAGCCCTCCATGAACTGACCATGGCTTTTATGATAACCGCCATACAGGAAGCCCACTCCGGTTAACTGATTTTCAGGACGGTTCACCAGGTGATGGCTCCAGAGTGTCGACAGCAGACGGTGATCCCCGTCCGGAAACAGCGGGTCCTGGTTATACCATTGTTTCCAGCAGGTCAGCGCCCGCCCGTCGTCCTCACTGCGGACCTGCCAGCAGACCGAGTTGCCACTGAAGAACGCCACGTTCCCTCCCTGGCTGATGAACCGTTCCAGGTGATCACGCATCGGAGCCGACCAGTATTCATCATGGCCGACACTCAACACCAGCCGATAATGCTGCAGCAGTTCCGGGTGAAATTCCAGATCGCTGTTGGCGGCGTAATCGAGCTGATACCCGTTGCTCTCTGCCCAGATAATAAACGGCAATTCCCAGTTGGCAAACTGCCCGGCCAGGGGACGATTGAACGAAACACGATGCCCCTGCAGATTCGCCCGGCCATGATAGCTGTACAGGCTGGAGCCGCCCCAGTTGTTGTAGGCGTTGTAAGTATTCGTGCTCAGTTGAATCAGAATCTTCGTCTGGCTGCCCGGCTGCTTTGCCCTGACGATAAAAAACAGATTCGATTCCGCCGATCGCGTGTTCCTTTGAATGAACTTCCCGCCCCGATCAGAAACTGACAGCCGGACATTGTAATAACCGCTCTGCCAGGAATCGGGGACAGTCAACTCAAATGCGGCCGGCCACTGACAACCGTGTGACGAAGCATTTTCCGGGACAGGATAAGCAGCGCCGTTTTTACGGGTCTCTTTGAAAACCGTTTTGTTCTCCGCTCCCAGCCGGGTGATTTCGACCGAATACTGTGGCTCAGAACTGGAGAGATGAAAGGCGATCTTCTCACCAGGCTGATAGCTCAACTGACTGGTGTAACCTTCGATAAAGATCGAGCCGGGATCATCGTCGGCAGCGGTGAGAGGAACCGTCAACACGCTGGCCCACAAACACATCAGCAATATTCTCGAACAGCATGAAATCATCGTCGTCTTCCTCAATCAGTTGAGCCGGTTGTCAATCAGTGGATTCTGAATTATCGATCCTAACAGGACCCATAGACGCATGCTATTCCGTAACTGAAAAATCCCGGTCACACAGGAGAGCGGACGTTCAGAGTCAGTGACGACTGTGATTCTGCTGGCGATATTCGCGGGGGGACATGCCCGTCAGGCGGCCGAACATGCGGATCATGGCTTCCTGATGTTGAAAGCCGCAACGGGCTGCAATCTGCGAAATGGTCAGGTTCGTCTCCTGCAGCAGTTTGATGATCCGCTTCAGTTTTTCCTGGCGAATTTCTGCAGCGGGGGAACGATGCAGGGCTTTCTGAAAGCGATGCTCCAGGATCCGCCGCGATACATTCAGATGATCAGTCAGATCCGAGACCTGCAACGCTTCCTGCGCATGTTGACGAATGAAATCAATGGCTTCGCGAACGAGGTCATCATCGGCAAACAGCGTATCGGTGGAAGCACGTTCTTCAATCGACAGCGGGGGAATCAGAATCGGTTCCGCGGGCGGCGACTCTCCCTGAATCAACAGGTCCAGCAGTTGTGCCGCCTCGTAACCCACGACATGCGGTGCCTGATTAATACAGGAGAGAGGCACGGGAGACAGCGCCGACATCAGGGGATCATGTTCGATACTGAGGATCGCCACCTGGTCGGGAATTTCCAGATGATGATTTACACAGACCGTCGCCACTTCGCGACCAACCTTGCTCGACCAGACCAGCAGCGCCACCGGCTTGGGCAGTTCCCGCAGCCACTCCTTTAAACGTTTCTGCTGTTTCTCGTAGTCGTCTTCCTTCGTCAGTTCGTAATACGGAAATTGAAAACAGACCCCTTCAGACTGCTCAATCAGCTCCTGAAATTCGTTCTCGATCGTCGGCAGATATTTCAACGTGGGATCGGGGCCAATATAGCCACAGGAGCGGAATCCTTTTTGCAGAAAGAAGTCTGCCGCCAGCCGGGCACACGCCCGTTCGTCTGAAATCACTTTGGGAATTTTTGTGGAATGCTTGCCCAGCCACGAGACATTCACCGCGGGCAGCTTCCGCTGCAGGATCGACTGCTGAATGCGGGCATCGGCCAGACGACAGATTGTGCCATGCCCGTTCCAGGAAGCGGGTAACCTCAATTGTTCCTGCAGACCGCGGAACTCAATCCAGAAATCCCAGCCCCCCTGCTCCAGCGCATAGTCGGCGATCCCCTGAATGATCTGGCGACTCCAGTCACTGGAAGTCTGTATGAGTAAAGCCACTTTGCGTCGTTCGGGAAATCTCACGTGTGCTCGTTTCATGACAGGGTATCGATGGAAAGCCGCTCTTTTCAGACCTGTATGATAGCTTCCCACTACTTAAGGATGGTAAAGATGAGATGAAGACGATGTAAATATTATCAATTATACTGCGTATTTTGTCATTGTATTTTGAAAAATTTCCTCGATACTTTTCCCTGTACAATGAAGCTTGCGACAGGTCTGGCGGGAAGTTTCTCCTGTGTTCCCGCCAGACCGTCTGCAGGCTTCCTGTCTCATTCCAGGCAACCGCGGGTCAGTCCTGCCCTGTTTTCCCGATACTCATTCTGTTTCTGAAACCATGTCGACTCCAACTTATCAGAGTGAATACGATGTCATCGTGATTGGTGGCGGCGTGCTCGGTGCCTTTCATGCCTACTTCGCCATGCGCCAGGGGCTGAAGACGTTATTAATTGAACGCAATGTCTTTCCCCAGCAGGCGTCTGTCCGTAACTTCGGGTTGATTATTCCCAGCGCCATGCCCGCAGGCCGCTGGCGCGACCGGGCAATCGCTTCCTGCGAGATCTATTCAGAACTCTGCGAGTTTCTCGACGTTCCCCTGCGTCGGACAGGGACCCAGTACCTGGCGCACACAGCAGCAGAAGCGGACTTCCTGAAACAGATGGCGGTTGCCTGTGAAGACTCCTTATGTCCGGCGGAATACTATTCCGCAGAAGAAACCATCCGTTCCAGCTGCTGCCTGAATCCGGAGTTCTGTCAAGGCAGCCTGTTTTTCCCCCATGATCTGCAACTGGATCCCGACCAGTTTTTTCGCGCCTTGATCAACTGGATCGCGTGTACATCAGACTGCGATTATCTGCCGAACACGACCGCGATCACCGTGGAATCACAGGAAAGCCTCGCGTGCATCAGAACCTCTTCGGGCAGAACATTTCAGGCACGCCATACCTTTGTCTGTTCCGGAGCCGATCTGCAGACGCTGTTCCCCGAGATCTATGCGTCGCGAAATCTGCAATACTGCAAACTGCAGATGCTGAAACTCTCCAATCCTGAAAATCGTACACTGGGCACCAGTATCGCCTCTCCCATTGCGCTCACACGCTATCCCGCCTTTCTGAAGGCACAATCCCTGCAAGGCGTTTCCCTGCCGGCCCCCGATCCGGTTCTGCAGGAACGTGGCATCCAGATCTGGATGACCCAAAATCAGAATAACGAATTCATTCTCGGCGATTCGCACGCTTACTCAACCGACGCGCCCACTGAATTTCTGTCAGCCGAGGTGGAATCACACATTATTAATTATGCGCGAAAGATGTTCGTCAAACTGGAATTTGAAGTGATTGATCGCTGGTGTGGCATTTATACTGAAGCACAGTCCGCCGGTTTATTCCAGCAGACCCTTGACGACCGGATCCATTTAATCACTGGGATTGGCGGCAAGGGAATGACCACCGGCCCGGGACTCGCCAGAGAAAATATCCGCCAACTCTCCCTTATCCAAAGCAGGCCATGATGTCGAAGTCTCCGAATCGCAACTGGCAATTCATGACCCTGCTGAGCCTGTTTCTGGGCTACGTCGGTTATTACATTTGCCGTTCCAACCTGGCGGTCGCAACGCCGCTGCTGCTGAAAGAGTACGAGGGAGTCGGCATCACCAAAGTCGACATCGGGACCATCGCCTCTGTGGGAGTGATGCTGTATGCCCTGGGGAAAATCATTAACGGTTACCTGGCCGATTTTCTCGGCGGTCGGCTGATGTTCCTGACCGGGATGATCGCGTCCGTCCTGTGTTCGATCTGGTTTGGACTGGCAGGTGGCTTAACCCTGTTCGTCATCATCTGGGCCGTCAATCGATTTTTTCAGTCGATGGGCTGGGTGGCGCTGGTAAAAACCGCTTCGCGCTGGTTTCCCGTGCAATGGCATGCGACCGTGATGGCGATCCTTTCGCTCTCGTTTCTGTTCGGCGATGCGTTTGCCCGCGTATATCTGGGCAGCCTGATCATGCTGGGAGAACGTGATACTTCACTCAGCTTTCTAGCGGACTGGCGGACTGTCTTTTTCATCGCCGCAGGCACACTGGGACTGATCACGGTCTTTGTCTATTTCAGTTTGAAGTCCAGTCCCATTGATGTCGGCCTGGAAGAACCGGAGGCGAATCCGCTGAATGTTTACGGCGCGGAAGGGAATCATGCAGAGCGGATCTCCATTAAAGAGGTACTCAAGCCGCTGTTTGCCAGTCCCCTGTTCTGGCTGATCTGCATCATGAATTTCAGCCTGACCCTCGTCCGCGAAACCTTTAATTTCTGGACCCCCACCTTCCTCAACGAAGTCGCAAAGTTCGATATCGGCCAGGCCGCGGTGGGCAGCATGCTGTTTCCACTGGTGGGAGGCTGTTCTGCTCTGCTCGCGGGGGTCACCTCGGATCGTCTCAAGGGCAGACATGGTCGCGTCGTACTGCCCAGCCTGATCCTGCTGGTGCTGTCGCTGATCTTACTGACCACGATCGATGTTTCGGGGAAACCCTATCTGGCGCTCACACTGCTGTCGCTGGTCGCCTTTTTTCTGATGGCGCCGTATTCGTTTCTCTCTGGCGTCATGGCCATTGACCTTGGTGGAAAGCGGGGCTGCTCCACTGTCGCCGGGCTCGTTGATTCCGCCGGCTACCTGGGAGCTATTCTTTCCGGTCACACTGTCGGAATGATTGCAGAATACTATGGCTGGAAGATGGCGTTCGGCGGACTGGCGGGAATCTGCTGCACTGCCGTCATTGCCGGAGTGATTTACTGGCGGATTCAGGAACGGCAGATGAACCTGGCGCAACTCTTACCCACGGAACCTGAACCGGAGGAATCTCATGCCCCTCAATGATCCGGCTGCGATCGTCGCTGAAATACGACAACGTTTCCAGGAAAAAGGGAACGAGATGTACGCTGGCGAAGCGATCTCGCAGACAGAGCATGCCTTGCAGGCCGCGTTCGCAGCCGAACAGGCGGGTGAGTCGGCAGAACTGATCGTCGCCGCGCTACTGCATGATATCGGTCACCTGCTGCACAAGCATGCTGAAGATTGCGCCAGCCAGGGGATCGATGACCTGCATGAACGCATCGGCGCACAATGGCTGGTTCGCTACTTCCCGAAAGATGTCACCGAACCGATTCGGCTGCATGTTGCTGCCAAACGCTACCGCTGTGCCACCGATGCCGCATATGCGTCCCGGCTTTCCCCCGCTTCGGTGCTCAGCCTGCAGTTGCAGGGCGGCCCCTTTGACTCGGTAGAACAAGAAGAGTTCGAACACAACCCCTGGTCGCAGGCAGCACTGCGTCTGCGCAACTGGGATGAAGCCGCAAAGGTACCAGACTTCGCAACCCCCGAACTCGAATATTTTTTAACGTATGTCCGGAGCGTCCTGCAGCAGCAGACTCCGGATCCTGGTGAATGAAAGAAATCATGAAAACGGAAAACATCAAACTTGTCATCTTTGACTGGGCCGGCACCACAATTGATTATGGCTGCTTCGCACCGATCTCTGCGTTTATCAAAGCCTTCAAAGCCTGCGGCGTAGACCTGACGCCACAACAGGCACGCGGTCCAATGGGTCTGCATAAACAGGATCATATTCGCAGCCTGTTTCAACTGGAGGAAATCGCCGCACAGTGGGAGTCGCTGCATCAGCGTGCCTGGACCGAACAGGATGTGAAACACATCTACGAAACCTTCATGCCGCTGCAGATCGAAGAAGCGAAACTGTTTACCGATCTGGTTCCCGGCCTGTGTGAGACGATTTCGATTTTACGCGAGCAGGGTATTAAAATCGGCTCCACCACCGGTTACCCGCGGATTGTGGCGGAACCGGTTCTGGAAGCCGCCCGCGCACAGGGATATGCACCCGACTTCAGCATGTGTGCGGACGAGGTGCCTGCCGGACGGCCTGCTCCCTGGATGATTTATCGCAACATGGAAGCACTGAGCGTCTTTCCCCCTTCAGCAGTCGTCAAAGTGGGCGATACCGTACCCGATATCGAAGCCGGCTTGAATGCGGGTACCTGGACCGTGGGTCTGACCCAGACAGGCAGCGAAGTCGGGCTGACAGTCGCAGAGTTCGAAGCCTTAAGCGATGAACAGAAAGCGGATCTGCTGGCAACAGCGGAAACCAAACTCAAAAACGCCGGCGCCCACTTTGTGATTCCCACACTCGAGGGACTGCCTGGCATCATTGATGAGCTGAATGAGAGAGAGAACTGAAATGGACGCGGACATTCCCTACCTGTTATTGACTCCCGGCCCTCTAACCACCACCCGCAGTGTGCGCGAAGCCATGCTGGCCGACTACTCGACCTGGGACGTGGATTACAACCAGCGCGTCATGGAAATCCGTGAGCGACTCGTTCGCCTGGCGACGGACTCTGACAATTATACGGCTGTCCTGATGCAGGGTAGCGGCACATTTTCTGTCGAAGCGACGATCGGATCGGTCATCCCGCCGGACGGTAAATTGTTCGTCATTTCCAATGGCGCGTATGGCAGCCGGATTGCCCAGATCGCACGTTGTCTGAAAATTCCTCTGCAGGAGCTGGCGTTTTCTGAAACGGAACCTCCCGATCTGAATCAGATCCGCGCAACGCTCGCCGCTGATTCAGAGATCACGCATGTGGCCATGGTACACTGCGAAACGACGACCGGCATGATCAATCCCGCCCGGGAAGTCGGCCAACTGGCGCACGCAGCCGGCAAGGACTACATCCTGGATGCCATGTCTTCGTTTGGAGGCATCCCGCTTTCGATGGAAGACGATCACGTGGATTATCTGATCTCGTCTGCTAATAAGTGTATTCAGGGTGTGCCCGGCTTCGGTTTCGTGATAGCGCAGCAGCAGAAACTGGAACAGACCAGGGGCCTGGCGCGTTCTCTGAGCCTGGATCTGTATGATCAATGGTATGAAATGGAACACAAGGGAGGCAAATGGCGTTACACGTCTCCCACGCATGTCGTCAATGCCTTCCTGCAGGCGCTGAATGAACTGGACGCTGAAGGGGGTGTTTCCGCAAGGCATGCACGCTATCAGGAAAACCAGACCACGCTGGTTTCAGAAATGCAGAAACGGGGTCTGCAGACTTTACTGCCTCGCGAACTGCAGTCGCCGATCATAACGTCGTTTTATTATCCCGAGTGTCCCGCATTCCAGTTCAACCAGTTTTATGAGGAATTGAAACTGCGACGCTACGTGATTTACCCGGGCAAAATCAGTCAGGCAGATACGTTTCGTATCGGTAATATTGGTCATGTCTTTCCGGCAGATATTATGAATCTGGTAGAACAAATTGAACAGACGCTCAATAAACTGGATATCCGTGTGCCCCCTCAGCGGGTTCAGTAAGTCCGAAAATAATCGAACCGTACACTTTCCGTTTACCGCATTGCTGCTTATAAAAAATAGTACAAATCTGACCCGACGCACGCATCAATGTGATCGATTCGAAATTCTGCTATCTGAACAGCACTTCATTCAGATAGTATTCACTGCCAGCAGTATTAGTGTTTTATGATGAGCAATCCCTGCACTTCTGTCATCCTGCACGACGATGATCGAAAGTTAGAATATTCCCGCGTTGAACGACCTCTGCTGAAACCGGGTGAAGTACTGGTCGAAATTCTGTGTTGCACCATCTGCGGAAGTGATCTGCATACGTTCGAGGGAACACGCTCCACCCCCTGCCCGACCATTCTGGGGCACGAGATGGTGGGACGCGTGGTCGATCTGCATCCCGAAGCCACGGTCAAAGATTTTCTGGATCGCCCGGTGAAAGCCGGTGACCGGATCACCTGGTCGGTCGCGGTCTCCTGCAAAAAATGCGAGTTCTGTCGACGCGGGCTGACACAGAAATGTACGCGACTCTTTAAATATGGCCACCAGAAACTGGACGCACAGAATTACCTGAGTGGCGGGCTGGCCAGTCACTGCCATCTGGTCAAAGGCACAACCATTTTTAAAGTCCCCGCATCGCTGCCCGATCTGATTGCCAGCCCGGCGAACTGTGCTACCGCGACGGTCATGGCGGCCTTTCGGCTCGCAGGTGACATCCAGGACAAATCGGTTTTAATTCTGGGTGCGGGAATGCTGGGCGTGACTGCCTCTGCGGTCGCCCATGCAAAACAGGCGGGCACTGTCTTTGTGACCGATATCGATCCGGAACGTGTCCGACGCAGCCTGGAGTTTGGTGCCCGACATGCATTGCTGGTGAAAAAAGAACAGCCCCTGCATCAGGAAATTCTGCATCTGACAGAAGGGCGTGGCGTGGACTTTGTGTTCGATATGACGGGGGTCCCCGAAGTCATCGAGAGCGGCCTGGAAACTCTGGCGATTGGCGGATCCCTGATCCTCGTGGGATCCGTTTATCCGGCACGCCCGGTTCAACTTTCTGCAGAGACGATTGTCCGCAGACTACTGCGTATCGAAGGCATTCATAATTACGTGGATCTGGATCTGGCGAATGCCCTGAATTTTCTCGAACGTTTTCAGAACCGCTATCCGTTTTCCAGGCTCTGCGAGCAAACGTTTGCATTGAGTGACATCAAGGCTGCCTTTGAAGAATCGGCTCACCGTCGTTCGTATCGTGTGGCCGTCCTGCCTGATCCGACGGCCTGAATTTCAACAGGTCGAATGACCTGCGTTCTGTTTGATCCGCTTTCAGAAGTCGATCTCGGCTGACTGACCCAGCTCGATTCCGCCTCGGGCAGGACTCCCGCCGCGATTGTAACGGTTTGCCGGTCGCTGTTGAGATCGCACAGGCTGTGCAGGTCGAGCCACTGGTTGTTGAGGTCGGGTCGGTGCGTCGGGTGCTAAATCCTGATGCAGTGATGTGCGAGGCAGACGTTTCGCTTCGGGGACAAAGGCCACCGATTCCTGCACGTGTCTTT
>NZ_CAXAVM010000128.1:0-20593 GCF_963972345.1 uncultured Gimesia sp.
TAACAGTTGTACAACTCCCATCTATACCTCATCGACTTTTTACTGGGACAGCCTGGAAAGTCATAAGGGGTTCGATTACACCCGAAGTGGAAACCCGACCCGCAGCGCCATGGAAGAGAATATCGCTGCATTGGAAGGCGGGGTCGCCTGTCGAGCCACTGCGACCGGGATGGCTGCCATCACACTGGTAATGCATCTGTTTAAACCTGGAGATCATATCATTGCCGGCGACGACATCTATGGAGGCACATATCGTCTCTTTGCGGATGTCTTCACTAAATGGGGAATTACATTTTCGTTTGTAAAAATGAGTGATGCTGAAAATGTCCGATCAGCCATTACCCCGGACACCAGAGCAATCTGGATAGAGACCCCCAGTAACCCGCTGTTAAATCTGGTCGACATCAAAGCAGTCACTCAAGTGGTTTCTGAAGCGGGCTCTGACATCCTGACCATCGCTGACAACACGTTCTGTTCTCCCTATCTGCAGCGACCTATCGAATTCGGTGTTGATCTCGTATTGCATTCGACAACAAAATATTTAAACGGTCATTCCGATGTTGTCGGAGGCTGTGTTGTTTCCCGGACTGAGGAACTGGCAGAACGCGTTGCCTATATATCGAATGCCCTGGGTCTGGGTTGTGCTCCCTTTGATGCCTGGCTGGTATTGCGAGGAATTAAAACACTGGCTCCGCGCATGGAAGCACATCAGCGAGGTGCAATGGCGTTGGCACAGATGCTGGAATCCCATCCCAAAGTAGAGCGCGTCTATTATCCAGGTCTGGAATCACATCCGCATCATGAACTGGCAAAGCGTCAACAGGATGGTTTCGGCGGCATGTTGAGTTTTGATGTGCATGATGGACGCCCCGTAGCGGAAAAGGTCATGCTCAATACCAGGTTGTTCCTGCTCGCAGAATCACTGGGTGGTGTGGAATCATTAATTGAATACCCTGAAAGCATGAGCCATGCATCCATGACACTGGAAGCGCGCCGTGCCGCCGGCATCACTGAAAAAACAGTACGGGTTTCTGTGGGGATCGAAAGCCCTGAAGACCTCGTCGCAGATCTGAAACAGGCATTAGACAGTTAATCCGACTATCGCTGGTACTTTCCAACCACAGAAATGCAGCGGAACTCTGATTACATTTCGCTGCTGCAGGGAGTCAGTGATTTCTCGTAGAAGTACGCTCTAAGCGCGTGCAATATGCGATTCTATTGTGATATGATGTTCCATTGGATTAAAAATTGATTCCAATGAAACTCTACTTCGATCCTGCATGATCAGACTGTTTTTCGATCACGATACTTTTCTCACAGTTCAACCTTCAGGAAACCAAGAAGGCCGAGGTTATGAGTATAGATTCCTACGACCCCTGTCCGTGTAACAGTGGCAAAAAATATAAGTTCTGCTGTCATTCCGTCGGCGATGAAATCAGTAAAATTTCGCATCTGCATGAAACTCATCAGACAGCAACCGCATTACAACTGCTGGATCGACTCAAAAAGAACCATCCCAATCAACCTTTAAGCTTTATTACCGAAGCTCAGATCCTGATGGCAGAACGGCGGTTTGAGGACGCGATTGCACCTTTAAACCAGTGCCTGGAACACGATCCGGACCACCCGGCTGCCCATTCGCTACTGGCCACTTCTTCTTTCCTGGCTCATGGTTATAAGCATTCACAAAAAACGATTTATACGGCGTTTCAGAAATGTGCTGCTGTCGATGTCAGCCTCGCAACACCACTGGCCATCAGCATTGCCATCGCGCTTCAGATGCGCGGTTACTACCTGGCGGCACGCGAACACTTTGCCCTCGCGATGCGGGTTGCTTCTCAGGAATATCAGCAGAACCTGTTCATGAACCTGCTGGAATTTGATGGGGATGATCAAATTCCCTATCCGTTTCGAGGGGTTCATATCCTGGAACGCTGCGCGCTGGAAGACCCAGAACACCAGGCTACATTTGATAAAGCTCAGCGTCTGGCAAACCTAGGCTGCTATCGATCAGCAGCAGGGCTCTTCAAACAACTGGCTGAAGCAGCCGGACTGGTCACACTCTGGAAAAATGCTGCCTTCTGTTATGCATGGGCTACAGATGAAGTCAAAGCGGCTGAACTTTTTCATCATGCGGCCAGCCTCGAATCAGATTTTGCCGAAGCGGTTGAACTGGAAACACTGGCACAACTGCTCGACCTCAATAACACAGCGGAAGTTGTCAATTCCATCGAAAAATTATTTGAAGTGGAATCCATCTCTCGTTTTCTGACGCTGCTGGAACAACATCCGCAAATTTTGCGTGGAAACGTTCCGCCTCCACAGGAACAGAACCCCGAAGAAAACAGCCCGATTGCTTATTTCCAGATCACTAATACTCCCGTGGATGCGGAATCGAAGGGTGAAGACATTACTCTCGAAAATGTCCCGACAGTCATTGGCGATATTGATATCTTCGATGCAGATCGACAAATTGGTCAGCCAGCGCTGATTCATTTATATGCTTATGAAGGGGAACAACAGACGGTCGCAGAGAAAATCTTTGACGAAGCACTGGGAGATCAGGGGAAAACAGACTGTGGCTTGAAAGTCGTAGAACGGGACAGCGAAGAAACCGGCAACCCACTTTCCCCAGTCCCGATAGAACAATGGCCTCTGTTTTTCCGCTGGAGTTTCCCGCAAAAAATGCCAATTCTCAAGCGACGGGAACTGGAAGCGCTGCAGTGGAAAAAACTTCTTTCAGATACCTGGCCCAACACCAAACTGTCAGGTCTGGACGGCGAAACACCCAAAGAAGCTGCTTCCGATGAAGACTCGAAAATGGCATTGACTGCAGCTGCTTACGTTCTAGATGCACAAACACTGTCGCTGGGACATTTCCTGGAATTCTCGGAGCTCGATCCAGAGCTTGGTCTGACCGAGCTTCCCAGCCTGGAAGTAAATGAGTCTTCGCATTTCAATACCTGCTCCTCAATGACACAAAACAGGATTCCAGCGAAAGAACTCAGCGATTCCCAGTTGATGTATATCTTCAATCGGGCCCTGCTCATTCGTCATCCTCGATTTCTGTATGATGTTCTGATCGAAGTACTCAATCGTGACGAATGTAAGAAAGAAGTGGACCTGGATCGAGTCTATACCACCCTGACAGAGATCTGCCATAAAAAAAATCAACGCGAGGAAATGCTGAACTGGATCAAAAAAGGACAGGAGAATTCGCAGTCGCAACCCAATAAAGCATTTGAAAACGAAATGCAGTGGAAAATGCGCGAACTCTCTTTCCGTCTGGAAGACACTTCCGATCCCGGGCTTTCTGATTTTATGAAAGAGATCTGGGATAAATATGGCAAAAAAACACCTCAAATCAAAGAATACCTCATGGCTTTTGCCCATGCATTTGAGTTAGATGTCCCCTGGATGTCAGGTGCCTCACTCCTTGACACAGGGGAATTCAGTGGAAATGCCTCAAGCGAGGGACTCTGGTCTCCCGGTGATTCCACCCCTGACACTGATGCCGAACAGAAACTCTGGATTCCGGGACAATCCTGAGCAGAATCTAGCTGAGCCCGAATTAAGTCAGCCATTTCGAGTTCCATTATTTTAAATCGGTCCCTGCAGGAAAGTAAATCAGACTGTGGATCCTATCAGCATGTTTTCCAGTCCAGAGGATGTCATGCAACGCGCCCTGGAACTGGCTCGACTTGGCACAGGTTCTGTGGAACCCAACCCTGCTGTGGGATCGGTAATTGTGGATGACCGACTGCACTTGATTGGTGAAGGATATCATCAGCAATGCGGGGGTCCCCATGCAGAAATCAATGCGCTTAAGATGGCCGGAGATCAGGCTCGGAGCAAAACCATCTATGTCACTCTTGAACCATGTTGCCATCAGGGCAAAACCGGTCCCTGTTCTCAAGCCCTGATCCAGGCGGGAATAAAAAAAGTGATAATTGCAATGCGTGATCCAGCCCCCCACGTCGACGGAGGTGGCATAGCAGAATTAAAGCAGGCTGGAATTGAAGTCGAAGTGGGTCTGCTGGAATCAGAAGCATTGGCTCTGGTCCGCCCGTTCGTCAAACGTGTGACACAGGGCTTACCCTGGATTCACGCCAAGTGGGCTATGACACTGGATGGGAAAATTGCCACCCGTACCGGCCATTCGCAATGGATCTCCAACCCTCAATCACGGGAACGGGTACATGAATTGCGTGGCCGCATGGATGCAATCGTGGTCGGCCAAAGAACAGCAGAAGCCGATGATCCACTCCTGACTGTCCGACCGCCCGGAAAACGAATACCGGCCCGCATTGTCATCGATTCCCAGGCCAGGCTTTCTGTGCAATCCCGTCTGGTTCAATCAATAGCTGAGGCGCCCGTCATGGTTGTGGCGCACACTTCAGCGCCTCAGGAAAATGTCATCCCGCTCCAACAGGCAGGAGTAGAAGTGTTGCAATTTTCCAGTTCTGCCAACGAGCTTGAGAATCAACCTGACCTGCGAGAATGCATGCAGGAACTGGCGCGACGGGAGATGACAAATATTCTGGTGGAAGGGGGGGGGAGCTTACTGGGTTCCTGCTTCGATCAACGACTCATTGATGAAGTCCACATCTTTATCGCTCCGAAAATTATTGGGGGAGCAGAAGCGGTGACACCCCTGGCCGGTAAAGGGCTGGAGATGATTCCCGAGCGTCATAACATCCGGGAGTATCTGGTCCAGCAGCTGGATGCTGACATTTATGTAAATGGTCAGCTTGAATATCCTGTCTGAGAAAACCAGACAGGTTCAATGCAGAGAGCGTGAGAGTGTATCCAGAAGGGTGCGCAACTCAGGCCGTTGCCTGATGACGCCCACTAATGCGTACTTGCTCAGATTGCTGCCATACATCTGGCGATTCAGAGTAGGACGAACTTCATTTTTGAAATAACGATCCTGGCGTAACCGAATGGCGACGTAACTGGCGGCCATCGCGACCAGCCCCAAGCCCAGATCGATATACCATCCACCCCAGCCCAGGCTAAGGTTTTCATGGAGGACCACACAGGTCCAGAACCAGACAAGAATCGAGATCCACACTGGCCGGGCAACCAGGGCATTCAGGCGCTCATTTGCGTGAACGAGATGACCATAAAATTCGGGGCTTGCCATTTCATCAAGAGGACGTTCTTTCTGGAAATTCTCACAGATCAGTTCTCCATGATTGCGTGACACAATCACAGACTCTCCCTCCTCTGGGAGAAAATCAGCAATATATTCCAGTTCCTCAAAGGGTGAACTCATCCCGTGCCCCTTATACTCATTTCCACCGGTAGTGGAATTACAAATTAATAGAAATCTTAACCTGAAACACAGTCCACTGTGCCAGAAGCAAAAATCAGTTCAAAACGATCGAATGACTTCCATTATTTTATCTAAATCATTCTCAACGACAATAGGTCCGTTGGAAAAAGGTGCTGCGTTGACGCCGTGACTCGACAGTTTTTCATCTATATGTTCATCATTTGCAGAATGATAGGCAACGGTGGCATTGGGGTCTTTGAGCTGGTGCCCTGTTAAAATACAGACAACGCGGTCACTGGCTGCAATCACTCCTTCATTTTTCAACAGCTTCGCTCCTGCGACGCTGGCGGCACTCGCTGGTTCGCACCCGAATCCACCTGCGCCTACTTGTGCTTTCGCATCCAGAATCTGCTGATCATCGACTTCACGAACCACGCCGTCACAGACATCCAGAGCACGTAAAGACTTGGAGAAATTCACCGGTCGGTTAATTTCAATCGCACTGGCCAAAGTCGAAGCACGACGGTTTTCCGCATCCATTCGCGTAAAATAGTCTGTGGACTGATGACGATCATAATTTCCGCCATTCCAGCGCATACCGTGTTGTTCATAGAGTTGATATAATGTATTGGCTCCCTGTGCATTAATAATTGCCAGTCGAGGGATGCGATCAATCAACCCCAGTTGTTTCAACTCCATAAATGCTTTGCCGAAAGCACTTGAGTTGCCGAGATTTCCTCCAGGTACCACGATCCAGTCTGGAACTTCCCAGTTCAAACTTTCGAGGACCCGAAACATGATCGACTTCTGGCCTTCCAGTCGAAATGGGTTGACACTGTTACAAAGGTAAATTCCTTCCTGGGTACAGACTTCACGTACCCGGGCCAGCGCATCATCGAAGTCTCCCTGAATCTGCACCGTCTTGGCGCCATAATCAAGGGCCTGTGATAATTTTCCGAATGCAATTTTTCCACTGCCGACAAATACGACGACTTTGAATTTCTGTGCGACGCTGGAATAGATTGCCAGGGAAGCACTGGTATTTCCCGTCGAAGCACAAGCAGCCACTTTTGCTCCTACCATGACCGCATGTGTGGAAGCTGCAGTCATACCGTTATCTTTGAAGCTGCCTGAGGGATTCAAACCTTCGTACTGCAGAAACAGACCATCTTCCTTCAAACCCGTGTAGCGTGCGACCGATGGCGATGCCTTCAGCATGGTCTGGCCTTCGCCAATTGTGATAATCTGGTTGTCCCGTGCGAATGGCAATAATTCCCGGAATCTCCAGACGCCACTGAAATCAATCGGATGATTCCGTGTACTCCAGCGTTTTTCAAACTCGCGCAACGACTGAGGTACCGGAACCTGATCCCAGTGATAAGTCACATCCAGTAATTCGCCACACTTGGGACAGCTGGTTAAAACTTCGCCCAGGGAATAGGTCGCCTCACAGGCAGGCGAAATGCATTTCTGGTAAGCAAGTTCAGTCGATACGGTGGAAATCGTCTTCTCTCCTCAGTTTTTTATGACAGGTTCAATGACAGGAATGGAATGCTGATTCTGTTCTGCAGGCGATATTGTCCTGACCATCACTACGATTGGCAACAGAAAGCGTCTGGAATCAAGCCGTTTTTCCCGGAAGTTCGCCTGATAATAAAGGATGTCACGTCTCATCCTTCTTGAAATAATAATTCTAACGTCTTACATTGATTTGATTAACAACCTTTTCTATTGATCCGTTCATTAAAACCTCAAAAAGCAGGCAGTACCTCCATGTTCGAACTTTCTCAGGTGCAGGCAGCATTGGAACAATTTTCTCTGGATGGATGGCTGTTATATGATTTTCGCGGAAGTAATCTCCTGGCTCGCAGAATTCTTGATATCCCCAGTGATGTAATGGGGTCACGTCGTTTTTTTTACTTTATTCCCCGTTCTGGCAAACCAGTGAAACTGGTTCATCGTATCGAATCAGAAGCCTTGGATCATTTACCGGGCAAGAAAATCATCTACCTGAAATGGCAGGAGCTGGAAGAGGGTATCAGGACAATGCTCCACGGGACCAGAACGGTCGCCATGGAATATTCGCCGCGAAATGCGAATCCCTATATTTCCCGCGTCGATGCGGGGACGGTTGAGCTTGTAAGTGAATCGGTGGAATCCGTTGTTCCCTCTGGTGATCTGGTACAACTGTTTGAAGCGGTGTGGGACCAGGAACAATGGAATCTGCACCAGCAGGCGGGAATACATACCGACAATGCATTTGCAGTCGCCTGGCAATTTATTGCTACCCGGATCCGAGAGCAGGGGAGTGTAGAGGAACAGGCGGTATGTGATGTGATCATGCAGCATTTTCAAGAGACCGGATTAACAACATATCACCCTCCCATCGTCGCGCGCGAAGCACATAGTGGAGACCCGCATTATGAAACCGGAACCGGCAAGGAAACCTCCATCAGAGAAGGGGAGTTCGTTCTGATTGACTTGTGGGCCAAACTCGATGTGCCACGTGGCGTCTACAGCGATATGACCCGGGTCGGGTTTACCGGCAAAGAAGTCCCGGAACAGTATCGGCATATTTTTCAGATCGTGGCCGCAGCTCGGGATGCAGGAATTTCACTGGTAGAACAGTCGTTTCAATCAGGCAACCCCCTGCAAGGCTGGGAAGTGGATCAGGCATGTCGAGACGTGATTGAAGATGCCGGCTATGGAGAATACTTTGTACATCGAACCGGTCACAGCATTGGGCAGGAAACACATGGGAACGGAGCCAACATGGATAACCTGGAAACTCACGAAGAACGGCTGGTTTTACCTCAAACATGTTTCTCGATCGAACCGGGAATCTATCTCCCGGAATTTGGCGTGCGCAGTGAAGTCAACGTTTTCATCGACGAAGACCACCAGGTGCATGTGACAGCAGGAGAACGCCAGACAGAGATCCTGCCAGTTATGTTAGAATATTAGAGACCGGTTTGCATTGAATCGGCCATTTGTAGCGTCTCCGTGTCCATCTGAAGAATAATCGACAGAGTGGAGACGCTATGGTTTCAATGAATGAGTTATTGGCTGCAATCCCGTACAACTGGGATTACTCCTGATCGATGCGTAGCATCTCATCCAGAATGACGGGGTGCCAGAGATCGTCGCGTTGTGATACGTCGATGTAGTTCTTTCTTGCCCAGGTGCGCAGCTTCATCTCCTCAATAGCATCGACTGAAAGTCGGTCTGCTTCTTCTGCTGAAAAAGGAATTGTTGCTGAAATACCCAACGGTCTTCTCCTCACGCTAAAAGTTTTGAGAATGAAACTCGGCGAACCAGCTTCCTGCAGCCGCGCGACCCAATTTGTTAAAGAACAATCCTGAACTCTCTCGGGATGATCCCTGGCAAGGATCTTCAAGCGGGTGAGAGAGCTGTTTCAGATCTCTGGCGAAAAAACCACTCCGGATATTAATCACCAGAATTGACAAATATTGTAGTTTATGTGGTATAAATTCAAGTCGAAAATGGACCTGTAAAACGATAAATGACGGAAGAGCAAGTCCAGCCTAGAGTTAGAATTTCGCTCATTTCACAGCCCGGAACCGGATTATGCCAATCTCAGCGTTATTTCTCTAGCGTGACATCGACAGTAGTCCCCATCGGGAATTCAGGCCAGAGAGGCCCGGCAGGTTCAACATACACCAGAATGACACTTTCCGTCGAGCCAGGCTTGTGAATGGCCTGCTCTGAGATCCTCTGGATGGTGCCTTTGCCTTTCGCATTACCGGAAAACATAATTTTGACCGCTTTCCCCTCGTCAAACAGGCTGATTTTCCGGGAAGGCACTTCCACGACCAGAAAGGGATGTTCTTTGTCGAAGAGTTCCACAATCGGAGTCCCTTTCTTCACAGGATCCCCTTTTTCGTTGGCAAAGATCCCGACAGTCCCGTATCGACCGGCTTTTAACTGCAAAGCATCTCGCTGTGATTCCAGTTGTTTTAACTCCTGTTTCACACGATCCAGACGGTTTTTAATCACTTCCACACCCATGGCAACCCGAATTTGAGCAGGCAGTTTACGCTGGATTGCTTTCAACTCTTCCATCTGATCTTCACAGAGCTTGACGCGCGCCGCAAAAACTTCTGCGGAATTTCGGGCAGATTCCTGACGCAGCATGGCTGTGATACGATTTTCATCCGGCAAGCGGCTTTCATAAACGAGAGAGCGAAAGACATCCTCAGCGGACCCGTTACTGGAAAGGGAATCGTAGTCCTGAAGAAAATCCTGCCAGGCCAGATTGGTTATCTGGTGAATGTACTTTTCCTTCAGGTATTGCGATGATTTCAACTTGGCATTGAAGACTTCTGATTCGATTTCTTTATTTCGTAACGCCAGTTCGACTTCGCTTTTTGCTTTAGACTGTTCCAGCTCAGATTCCAGCATCACCAGTTCCTGCTGTTTTGACTTCCAGTTCTTTTCAAGACTGCGATCATACAGCGTCAATATGGTCTCTCCGCTGGCGACGGTCTGTCCTTCCTGGACATGCACTTCCTGAATGATCGCATCATTTTTCGCAGTAATGATGGTCTTCGGAGCCTGCAGTGAGCCCACGTAACTCTCCACGCGCACACCACGAACCCACTGGGCACACAAAATCCCACCCGTCAGGGCGATAAATAAAATGGCAACCGCCCGAACTCCAAATGGAGAATGGTGTTCGTGCAGATGGTCCTGTACCTGATAATCATCTAATAATTCAGAAGGCATTTCTGGCTGTCCTACAATCATCCAGACTCATTCAATCATCCCGCATGCGTGACACAATACGCCATTAATCGAATCGGATGTCGCACGTCCAGAATTTACCTCAAAACCTGCAAAATCCACACGACCCTGCAGTTAGCTGTTAAACTTTAACGCTTACGAAGTCTCACTCTCTCCGCAGGCCCAACAGGCATGTCAACATGTACACATTTTGAAATTCTTGCCAGAGTCGCTGTAGGCGTTCGCATTTATCAATTTCTTCCGATAGGATGTTCCTTAACCTGAGCTGATCTGTCTTACAATCTCCTGCAGTCGGCCAGTATCAGATGTGAGAACATATTACTGTCCACCGATTTCAACCGTGCAAGAAAGTGATCTCAATTTCATGAAGCCAATCGTACAAATCTCACTGGATCTGACTAATATTGAAGAGGCTTTGGAGACAGCGGCACTGGCGATGAGAGCCGGCGTAGACTGGCTGGAAGCAGGCACGCCACTGATCCTCGCGGAAGGTCTGAATTGTGTGCGAGAGTTGCGTAAAAACTTTCCGGAAACTCCCATCGTTGCGGATCTCAAAACAATGGATGGCGGCTACCTTGAAGCAGAAATGATGGCCAAAGCCGGAGCCTCTCACGTGGTGGTCATGTCACGCGCACATGAAGAAACCATTCGCTGCGTCGTTCAGGCGGGAAGAGACCATGGTGTGGAAGTCATGGGAGACAACCTGGCAGATGACATGATTTCCGCTGCCAGAAGACTGGAAGATCTGGGCTGTGATTATGTGATACACCATGTTGGCTACGATGAACGCCGCGGGATTGCCGCCCGAGGTGAGCGGATGCCAAGTCCCCTGGATCAACTGAAAGAAGTGGTCGCTGCTGTCAGTATTCCTGTGCAGGCGGTCGGTGGACTTTCCCTCGAACAGGCGATCCAGACGCCCGAGTATGGTGCCCCACTTGTCGTGCTGGGAGCCCCTCTGACCATTGACGCGGACTCCTTCAAAACCGCAAGTGGAAACCTCGAAGACTCTTTGAGGTTGATTTGTGAAAAAGTACATGCATACGGTGATGTCGCTATCGGAGGTCAAAAATGAGTCAGGCTGAATTAACACAAACTGCTGTTGTCAATTACGTCCCGGAAGCGAACTCCGTCGAACTTCAGGAGATTCCCATACCGGATATCGGCCCGGACGAAGTGCTGCTGGAAGTCGCAGCAGTCGGCGTCTGCGGCAGCGACCTGCATCAATGGACGGCAGATCATAGCTGGCCTGTGAATTACCCCGTTGTCCTGGGACATGAATTTGCCGGCAAGATCAGTAAAGCTGGAAACCTCGTTCGGAACTGGTCTGAAGGAGACCGCGTTGTCAGTGAAACGGCAGCCATCATCGATCCTGACAACCCGCTGTCGCGCGAAGGCCGCTATAATCTGGACCCAACCCGGAAAGGATTCGGGTATGGTGTAAATGGCGCCATGACCAGTTTTGTGCGTGTCCCCGCGCGTTGCCTGCACCGTGTTCCGGACAGCTTAGCACTGGAAAAAGCAGCGCTCACAGAACCCTGCTGCGTTGCCTTCAATGCTGTTGTAATGAATGGAGATATTCAGCCCGGCGATCGCATTGTCGTCTTCGGTCCGGGACCAATTGGCCTGCTCTGCGCCGCCATGGCGCGACTACAGGGAGCAGAGGTCGCCGTGGTTGGTCTGGAACGGGATAAAGAACGCCTGGAAATTGCAGAGCGATATTACGGGTGCCAGCCTGTTATCGAAGGACTTGATGACTGGGCTTTGGATGTGGACGGACTGGGAGTCAATGGTGTTGTTGATGCCGCCGGTGTGTCTGTCACTTTGAAAAAGTCACTGGAGATTGTGCGTCCGGGTGGCTGGATCAGCAAAGTCGGCTGGGGACCACAACCATTGGGGTTTTCGCTTGATCCGCTGGTGCAGAAAAATATCCGACTTCAGGGCAGTTTCAGTCATAACTGGCCGATCTGGGAACGTGTGATTCGCCTGTTGACGACGGGCCAGTTGAATATCGAACCCATTATCGGTGGAACATGGCCCCTCGGTGAATGGCATACCGCATTTGAAACCATGCACTCGGGGGGAATTGTGAAAGCTGTATTAACGCCTGAGAGTTGATCTCAACGGCAGCAGAAGATCATTCTCGATATAAAAAATAATATACTTCGATGGAACCTCCGATGCCAAAACTTGCCGCATTTCCCAAAGCCTTTATGGATGAACTATGCCTTTCCGGAGAGATGACACTGCGACAGTGGATCGATCTGGCAGCCACGCTGGATATTGACGGACTGGAGTTCTACGCCGGTTTTCTCGAGATGAAAGACCGAAATTACTGGGCAGAAGCCAAAAAAATGGCCAGTGATCAGGGACTGGAAATTCCCATGATGTGTTGCTCACCCGACTTCACGCATCCTGATGAGGCATTCCGGAACGAGCAGATTGAACACGAAAAGTTCTGGATGGAAATGACGGCGTCACTTGGTGGAAAATATTGTCGAGTTCTCTCTGGACAACGCAGGCCTGAAGTTTCCCGGGAAGAGGGAATTCAGTATGCCGTCGCATCAATCGAAGCCTGCCTTCCACTGGCGAAAGAACTGGGCCTGACACTGATTATTGAAAATCATTACAAAGATAATTATTGGGATTATCCGGAATTTGCACAGATGGCCGATGTCTTCTGCGACCTTGTGTCTCGCATTGATTCGCCCCACTTCGGTGTCAATTATGACCCGAGTAATACAATCCTGGCTGGAGAAGATCCGCTGGAACTACTGGAACGCATTAAACATCGAGTTGTTACCATGCACGCCAGTGACCGTTATCTGACAGAAGGTACAATTGAAGACCTGCGTAAGGAAGAGAACAGCCTGGGTTATGCCCGCCGACTCAGCCATGGCGTGATTGGAAAAGGGTTAAATGATTATGACACCATCTTCACACAACTGAAACAGGTCGGATTCGACAGCTGGATCAGTATTGAAGATGGGGTGAATGGAATGGAAGATTTACAGGAAAGTGTTGCTTTTCTCAGGACAAAAATATCTCAATACTGGCCGTAAACCGGCTTGTTGAGCATAAAAAGAAGATCTTCAAAGATCTTCAAAATAGATAAGCTGACTGGTCTTGCAGAGGCAGGAACGTGCAGATAGCATATATACAAATGCATGCCTCCTGAACCCTGCCAGATTTTTTCATGTCTATTTGACCAGACATCGGATTTTGTTTGATCCTGATCGCCTGAGATAGCGTAAAATCTATACCAGACAGTTACTGTGCCTGTTTGCCTTTATTCATTCCTATAGAATCGTATTCCTATGCTGGCCAACATTCAAAACACCAATTTGTCTCTCCTTCTGATTTCTTCCTTATTACTTGCAACCGGGTGTGGCGGATCTGACACAAGTCAGCGACGTGCCAACTCGAACCCGTTTGCGCCTGCAGATAATAATTCGGCCCCTGCACGGCCTGCACCTGTGACTCCGCGCTTGTCTCAGTCACGACCGGTGGAGACTGACAAAACCCCGGAAGAAAAAGAATCCGTCGTTCCTAAAATGCAGTCAACAACAGCGACTCCAGCCAACGTGTCTTCCGAGACAGACCTGCTGAGTGAAATCCGCAAAAGGACACTGGATACCGAACAGCCTGGTGTTGCAGTAATTGTACGTGGAATTAATGGAATGGAAGCAGCAGCTGTACCACTGCTTCAGAAAAATCTGCAGTCTGCTTTTCTGAATTCAACGGACCAGAACAATCAGGCCACCACCGTTCAAACAGAAAACGGTAAGGTCGAATATTTCAGCAGGGATCAACAGCTGGTCCTGGTTTTACGTCAGGTTCCCAAAGATCTGTTTGCCTTTGCACAGAAACTCAATTGTGGAAAAATGAAAGAGATTGATGTCCAGAACCGGATCATCACTATTGAGATCAAGCCTGAGGAACTGACTGCACTTGCACTCCAGGAAAATTCGAATTCTCTGCAGCCTGATCCTTCAGTAAAAGTGTCTGCGAATTCCAATTCACTGAAAAGCATGTCCAGTTCCCCTGGTTCCGAACCAGAAATGAAGTCTGAAATAACTGCTGACCCGAATCGAAATGATCGGGATTTAAAGCCGCGACCAGACGAAGACACAATCGACTGGGCACTCCGTGTGATTTCCGGCACCAGCTCTTTTGCTCATGATACAGCTTGTAAAAAACTGGTCACGATGAAACCGGACTCAGAAAATCTGGCCCGCGTCTCGACAATACTGGCAGAGACGCTTCCGCAGGCCAAAGAAGGTTTCCGCATGAAAGAGCATATCAACGCCATGTCGATCTGGTACACAGACGAAGCAACGCTTGCTTTTGCCGCATTACTGGAAGAAGAAAATTCGGCTTTGGTTCGTGAAGATATCATCCAATTGATGCCGACTATTCACTCTGCCACGATGGCTGAAATTCTGGTAGGCCGTCTCTCTAACCGTGCAGATATGAAAGATGCGCGGACGGCTCTCAAAATCATGGGCTCGATTGCAGAAAAACCGGTTCTGAGATTATTGGATGATCCTGACAGTTCTATGAGAATCGAAGCCTGTAACATATTACAGGCGATCGGAACCCGGGAATCTATTGATGCGTTGAAAAAACGTGCCGAGGTTGAAGAGTCATCAGTCGTCAAACAACAGCTGATGGAAACACAGGCAGAAATCGAAAAGAAAACGGCAGCAGCAGGGAATTAGACTGGTCTGAAATCAGTAGTTTCGATCAATCATCAATATCCGGCAGCAGCGCCATGTTTTCGTGAATCGCTATGTCCCCGCAATCCATCTGGTTGACGGGACACAGCCTGGGTCGCAGCCAGGCTGGAGCTTTTCTTAATCGTATGGCCAAACTGCTTCAGTTGTTCACCAACCTGCTGATACAGCTCCTGTTCCAGCAACAGATCTTCGGGCACCCATTGATGATGAATCCGGGGAGACTCAACAGCCTGTTCCGGCTGCATTCCGAATACGATCATGTTCAACAGTACCTGCAGTGTGCTGGAAATGATCCGCGGACCTCCCGAAGCGCCCGCCGAAAAAACTGCTTTTCCATCTTTGATGGCAATCGTGGGGGACATACTGGAAAGCGGTTTCTTACCTGGTTCGATCTCGTTGGCTTTACTTTGAAGCAGGCCAAAGGCATTGGGCTTGCCGGGGATGGCTGCAAAGTCATCCATTTCGTTGTTTATGACAATCCCATATTTTGGAATCACCACGTAACTTCCAAAGGTCAGATTGATCGTCTCAGTACACGCCACTGCATTTCCCGCTGCATCCATAACTGATAAGTGACTGGTTCCACTGTCTTTCGGAGGAACATACCGTCCATAGTCTTTCAACTGCCTGGTCTGCTTTGCATCAATGCGAGCTGCCAGACGGGAGGCGTATGCCGGATCCGTTAATCGATCGAGGGGAACCGGTACGAAGTCGGCATCCCCCAGGTACTCGGCTCGATCTGCAAATGCGTGCTTCATGACTTCCGTCAGGAAGTGGAGTTCCTGTGGTGAATGATATTTCAGATCGGCGAAAGGGTGTTTCAGGACCTGTTTTTCCAGCGCATCAATCATGTTGAATGATTCGATAATCGCAATTCCTCCACTGGAAGGGGGCGGCATTGTCAGGATCTGATATCCATCAAAAGTGGTTGTCAGAGGTTTGCGGATGATCGGCTGTGTGTCCTTTAAATCCTGAAGCGTCAGAATTCCTCCACTCTGCTTTCCGCAAGCTGCGACGATTGCATCCGCCACTGGTCCCTCATAAAAACCGGCACGCCCGTTTTCAGCAATCAGTTCCAGCGCTTTCAACTGCGGACTGAAAAAACGTGCATTCTCTTTCCAGGGTTCACCACGATTCAGATATTCCTCAATCAGAGGTTGGAATTCTTTCTCATCCAGTTGCCCTTTCTTGAGCCGAGCCAACATGGAATTCTGTACGGATCGCATGTGATCATTAATCGGAACGCCACGGCGGGCCATCAGAATCGCAGGCTGCAGTACGGTCTTTAAATCCAGTGTGCCATACTCCTTGACCGCATAACAGAGACCGGCAACTGTACAGGGAACCGCCACTGCCAGAGGTCCCTGTCGACTGGCCAGTTGACGTTGCGCTTCAGTTCCGGGCAGACGAGAATACATATCAGGTGTGGCAGCAGCCGGCGCCCGTTCACGATAATCAATGACCGTTGATTTCTGCTGTTCGGCATCCCAGATGACCATGAAGCCCCCGCCTCCCAGCCCGCAACTGGCGGGTCTGAGAACAGAGAGCGCAAAAGAAGTCGCCACAGCAGCATCAACGACATTACCCCCGGCCTTCAGAATGGCGATTCCGGAAGCACTCGCCAAGGGATGATCAGCAGCAACCACTGCGTTGGGGTACACTTGGGAGTCTTCGTTTGCAGCAGGCTCTGCAGCAGTCCCTGTCAAAGTCGTCCCTGAGACCGCAATCGCCAGAATTATACTTAACATTTGGCTCATCAACGTTTTATGATAGCGTAATCGAAACGACATAACTGTACTTTCAATCGAAGAGATATATTGAAACGCTTATTCCTGTAAACGGATCAGACAATTGGTTTCTGCCGCTCGAAGTCTGGTTTGACTCTGATTATACTATGCGACCTGACTTGATGAATTTCCAGATGGAAGACGGTAAATTCTGATAAGTCCAGGATTCCAAGCCTTATTCCGATTGGCGTGTTTACAATTTATGAGATCGCCACAGTGAAGCAGATCCGCTCACAGTGCACCACAACTGTTAAAATACAGCTGCAAGATCATGACACTCACACAAATTCATATCCCAGAAAAAGAAAAAACCTGCCAGCTGGTGACGCTCGGCTGCAAGGTAAATCAATACGAAACGCAACTGGTAAAAGAAGCACTTGAGAAAAACGGCTATCGCGAAGCCGGCGAATCAGAAACGGCAGACCTCTGTGTTGTCAATACCTGCACCGTCACTGCCACCGGCGATTCCAAGGGCCGAAAACTGATTCGGAATCTCGCAAAAAAAAATCCCGGAACGAAAATTCTGGTGATGGGCTGTTACGCCACTCGAGACCCGAAAACTGTTTCTGAGCTACCCGGAGTATTCGAAGTCGTTACCGATAAAAGGGAACTGCCCGACATCCTGGAGCGGCACGGCATCGTTGACATGCCTACCGGGATTTCTGAATTTGAAGGGCGCAAACGAGCGTATGTGAAAGTACAGGATGGTTGTATCCTGCGTTGCACCTACTGCATCATCCCCTCCGTTCGACCAGGCCTGCAAAGCCGATCTCCGGAGGACATTGAAGCCGAAGTACGTCGGCTGGTCGATAATGGTTTCAAGGAAATCGTGCTGACAGGAATCCACGTCGGTCATTTTGGAGTTGACACAACACGCGGAAAATCAGGCAAACCTCCATTTCGACTCTGGCATCTGTTTCGCAAACTGGACCAGATCCCGGGTGACTGGCGAATGCGTCTCTCCAGTGTGGAAACGGCAGAAATCAACGATGACTTTATCTCAGCTGCCGCCGATTGCGAACATCTGTGCCCCCAGTTCCATCCTTCGCTGCAGAGTGGTTCCGATACTGTGCTGCGACGGATGAAACGCCGCTACCATGTCAGCCGTTTTCTGGAAAAGCTGCAACGGATGCGTGAACGACTTGATCACCCCTCCTTCACCACAGACGTCATTGTCGGATTTCCTGGCGAAACAGACGAAGAATTTGCTGAGACCCTGCAGGCCTGCGAAGAAGCAGCCTTTATGAAAATCCACGTTTTTCCTTTCAGTGCCCGTAAAGGAACACCGGCGGCTACCTATGAAAACCAGGTCTCACCTGAGCTTCGGCAGGAGCGCTGTGCGCAACTGGCAGATCTGGAACGATCGCTGGCTCAGAAGTTCTATCACACTTTAATTGATCGTGATCTGGAAGTCCTCATCGAACGCGTATGTGACGAACAGCCTGGCTGGGTGCGTGGTACCGATCGGTGGTATGCTCCCGTAATGTGCCCGGGAACAAAAGCAGATCTGGGCAAATTCGTTTACGCCAGAGGCACCAGGGATCAACTCGAATTTCTCGAAGCAGATCGAATTTCTCCCTGATCTCAGTCATGAGTATGACGTTGAACTTCACTGCCATCTGTAGACATTTCAAACTGACAAAAGAAAAACCGATTAGATATAGAGAGAGATTGAGTGGCAGTTATCATTGCAATTGAAGGGATTGATGGTTCCGGTAAAGGAACCCAGGCAAGCAGGCTGCATGCCCGCTGTCAGGAGGCCGGGATCAAATCCAGCCTGATTGGATTTCCCCGTTACGACCAGACACTGTTCGGTAAATCAATTGGAAATTTTCTGAACGGGCGGTTTGGTGAGCTGGATGAAGTTAATCCGTTTCTGGCTTCATTACTATATGCAGGCGATCGCTTTGAATCTCGATCACACATTCTGAACACCATCGAGACCAGCGATGTTGTGATCTTTGATCGCTACATTCCTTCGAACGTGGCTCACCAGGGGGCCAAACTATCCGGGGCAGAACGGAGTGAGTTCATCGAATGGATCGAACAGATTGAGTATGCGATTTATAAAATGCCCCGCATTAACCTCGCGATCCTTCTCGATCTCCCGGCAGACCATGCCCAAAAGCTGGTGGCCGAAAAACAGGCCCGCTCTTATACCGAGAAAGTTGCTGACCTGCAGGAAGCAGACCAGTCTTACCTGGCAAACGTGCGGGAAGTCTATCTGCAACTCGCTGAAGAGAATCAGCACTGGCAGAAAATTCAATGTCTGCAGAATGAGGTGCTCCGATCAATTGAGGAGATTGGTGACGAAATCTGGTCGCATGTCGGCAAACTAATCTGATTACCGACATGCCTTCAGTCCTTTGTTCAGATCCCATTTGAACAGAGCTGCTGCTTGACTCAATCTTAATCAAAGCTGAACCGAAAATACTCTTGACCCTTCACATCAATCACCTGTCTAATATCAATATTCTTTGATCTTTCGAAGGGAGACAGGAATCGTGAAACGTGCGCTCAACCAACTGACATTAAGAGAAATGTTCTCAGATTCCGAGCGACTCACTTCTGAACTGGTAGAGCATCTGGAACGGGGATTTATCCCCATGAATGAGCAGATGATTCGCCTGGTTCGCGAGCTGCCTGACGGAGTCGAAAAACGACGGGTCGAGGATATCAGTGTGCGGAATCAGGCAGAGGAAATATTAAAAAGCGATCAGTTCACACAGGAGCTGTTTGAAAAGCTGGACCAGTATCTCAGCGCCATTGACCAGTCGATTACTCGCATTATTAATGATGAGTAAGTTTTTCAGTGGTGGCTCCCGGTGGAGCAAATTCTTCAACCAGCTTCTTGGCACTCAGCAGTCCATCTACGGCTGCAGAAACAATTCCCCCCGCGTATCCTGCTCCTTCTCCAACGGGGTACAACCCTCGAAAACCAGGCGCCTGGTAAGTATCTCGCTCCCGATCGATACGAACGGGAGAACTGCCTCTCATTTCCGGACCAACCAGTACCGCATTAGCCAGAAAGGCACCCCGCCATTTCTGATCCATCACGGGCAAACCGTTTTCAATCTGTGAGAGAACCACAGGCGGCAGGACCTGATGCAACTCTGAAGCAACCACGCCTCGCTGGTAAGTACCAGCATACGAAAAATTCGTGTCTGTCCTTTTCTGATTCAGAAAGTCCCCCGCACGCTGAATCGGACAGAGATAATTTTTATTTCCCAATGCATACGCGATCGCTTCATATTTTCTCTGCAGTTCAACGCCGGCCAGGGGGTGGTCGCTGCCAAATTCTTCGGGGTAAATTGTGGTCATGACACCACTGTTGGCGTAACCGGTATCGTGCCGCGAATTGCTCATGCCGTTCGTACAGAACATCTCCGGTTCCGATACGCTGGGCATCACGATTCCGCCTGCACACATGCAAAATGTATATAGATCGCGTTTTCCTTTGGTGATCATGGTATAGTCGGCGGCACCCAAGAGTGAAAGATATTCTTCGCGACCATATTTATGCTGGTTGACCTGTTCCTGAGGTTGTTCAATTCTGAGCCCCAGTTGAAACGCTTTACGAAACATGGGTACGCCCAGTTCGTACAACATCTGATAGGTATCTCGCGCGCTATGTCCGATCCCGAGGATCACATGGGATGTCTTCAGATAGCCTGATGACGTCATCACTCCCTGAATCTGACCATCGACAACATCCATCCCTTCCAGGCGACATTCAAAACGAAATTCACCCCCCAAGGCATCAATTTTGCGGCGAAAGTTGCGACAGATCATGGGAAGTTTATTACTGCCCAGGTGGGGACGGTGCTCGTAAACAATACTGGAGCGTGCACCACAGTCTACAAAGCGGTCCAATACCCATTGCACATCCGGACCACTCAAACGGCAGGTCAGTTTCCCATCACTGAAACAGCCAGCTCCCCCTTCGCCGAAGAGGTAGTTGTTTTCTCTCTGGAAATCTTCTCCCCGATCAAAACGTCTGATTTCGGGAACCCGCTCTTTTACCGGGA
>NZ_CAXAVM010000129.1:0-20511 GCF_963972345.1 uncultured Gimesia sp.
CTCTGCGGAGATCGACTTCTGTGGGCACAGTCTCCACGTCGAAACCGGCGGCCTGCAGGATTTCGAAATGCGGACCGAATTCACACATTTTAGCAGTACAGATGACGCGCGGCATGATCGGGATTCTTCTCTTTAAACAGTGCACGGACAGGGTAAAACGGCTACTGTTACTCTAGCGGAAGACGATGTCAGCTGACAACGTTCCCACGGCGAAAAAACGAAATGCCGACCAATCACCGTCGCGGATGAAAGAAACGTTCGGCACTCTGTACGGTCTTGGGGTCTGTCAGTCGCAGCAGTTCGAGAAACGCTTTTGCTTTTCGGGATGTCTCTAAATCAGTGCCACTTGCATTGGTGGGCGGAACGAGGGAAGCCCGCAGGAAATAGCGGATGATGGCTTTCTTAATCGAGCGTACATCATAGTCTTCCGCAGCGTACAGTTCAGCCAGACGATCCATCACGGTCCAGTCTTCCCATCGCGCCAGATTCGCGATCACCAGATCCGCCAGTTCGGGCCGCTCCAGCAGCAGCCGCATGGACTGGTTCAAGCGGCGTTTCTCAATTTGATCTGCTCCAAAAGTCCACATGAAAGACAGTGCCTGCATTCCGGCAAACGTTTCACTGAAGGCGGCTGTTTTATCTTTGAACTTGGTTTCATCGATTTTGTCCAGGCCCGCAGAACCTGTCAGCAGCAGGTATCCGGACATCAGGCCTCCGATGCCCATGCGGATTTCCCGGGCCTGCACACGGATCTTTGCTTCCATGAACTGGATGTCTGACTCCTGGCCACACAGACCCAGCAGCAGTCCATACAGCCCCAGTCGGGGAACAGGCGTGTTTTCGTTTTCCAGCCAGCTGCGCAGTTTTTCGCGAGGCAATTCTTCCGCCAGGGGGGTGACTGCTTCGAACGGGGCATTCGCGAATTCGGCAAAGGCATCGTTGGCAATGATCTGATCCGGATGTTCCAGGTGTTTCAGGAAATACCGGAGTCGGTGACTCGTTTCCCCTTCCTGCGAGGGCGCCCGTTTTAAATATTCAATGCTGGCGATAGTGACTGCCACCGGTTCGTTCCAGTGCAGACTGATGCCACGGGATCCCGTCAGCAGAAACAGCTCGCCCGGTTTGCCGTCATAGTGGCGCGACAAAGTAATCTGCTCACCGGCTTTCAGATTACTTTTCAGAGGTTGATGCAGTACCTCCGAAATCTGGAAGCTGGTCTGTCCCGTTTTTTCAAACGTTCCCGCCACGGCGCTCGACCATTGTCCCAGGAGGGCGACATCGGCTTGTGACAGCTGTTCGGAAAGTGTCGTGGAAGGGCCCGGACAGAAGGGGCAGGCAGCCAGCTGCGACAGGTAAAAGTGCAGCACAAGACCGCAAAGGACAAACATACCGCAGCGTCTGATACCGGTTTCTTTTCGCACGTTCATCACCGATCCTTCGGTCTTGAGACTGTGTTCCGTTTTTACTGTCGCGTCTGCAAGGCCCTGTGGACCGAACAGAATCGATAAAGAGACGCTGGTTAAATGTGAAACGTTCCCGGATTGTAACAACTTCCCGCTGTCATCCTGCGAGAAACGATTCTCTGTATCTTATTTGAGAAAGAAGAATCGCTCTGCGCTCTGGACGGTTTTCGGGTCGTCTTTACGTAATTGATCGAGCAGTTTTTTCGCTTTTTCGGTGGTGGCTGGATCGGGGCCCTCTCCTTTTTTGTTCTTGCCTTTGGATGCGACAAGCAGGTAGCGAACGATGGCCCGTTTGATTGAAGGGATATCGTAGTCTCCTGTGCCGTACATTTCCATCAGGCGATCGATGACAGACCAGTCATCCCAGCGGGCGAGGTCAGCCACGACCAGGTCGGTCAGTTCGGGGCGGTCGAGCAGCAGCCGCATGGATTTTCGCAGACGTTCTTTGTCGATGCGTCCATCGCCGTAGGTCCACATGAACCGCAGGGCCTGCATGGCGGCGTAGGTTTCGCTGAATGCGACATCTTTGGGTACGAATTTCGTTTCATCAATTTTATCCAGGCCGTCTGCACCGGTCAGCAGCAGGTATCCGGAAATGACACCATCGATGCCCAGGCGAAATTCCTTGGTGGGCTCGTTGATTTTCTTTTCCATGAAGGAGACGTCTTCCCCGGTGCCGCAAAGCCCGAGCAGCAAACCGTAGAGTCCGATGCGAGTGACCGGTGTGTCCGGATCGATGAGCCACTTGCGGATTTTTTCGCGGGGCATTTCTTTGGAGAGCGGGGTGATATCTTCATAAGGTGCATTTGCGAATTCGGCATACGCATCGTTGGAGATCATCTGGTCGGGATATTCCAGAAACTTCAGAAAGTACGTGAGGCGCTTGGATGTTTTTACTTCCGGGGCGGGTGCCTGTGAAATGTAGTGGAAGCTGGTTTCGGTGACTTCGATGGGATCGCCCCAGTCGACTTCGGCTCCCTTGGTTCCCAGCAGCAGAAACAGGTTGCCTTTCTTGCCGGGGCGATGTCGATTGATGGTGATCTGATCGCCGGCCTTGAGTTTTTCTTTGTCTGACTGCCGCACGATTTCTTTAACTTCGAAGACGGTTGTGCCTGCTTTCTCCAGCGTTCCTTTCTCTGCTTCTGTCCATTGTGCCAGCACGGCGACGTCAGACTGTGAAAGCTGTTCGGTCAATGTCAGTGACGGTGCAGAACAGAAAGGACAGGCGGTGAGAGCCGGTGTCTGTGCGAATACGATCAGGCCACAAATGAGTGCCAGAAATACGCGGTGATGAAAATACTTTGTCAGACCAGTCATGTGCCGAACCTCGTGGCGGTAGAAAACAGTTATTAGTGAAACGATTGAAAATCGTTATTTGTCGGGTACTTCTTCATTATTTATCAATGATGATGGCATCGTCAATCGTGTAGATGCGTTCGAGTTCTCCGTCAAAGCTTTCCGCATTGATATGGAAGACCCCGACTACATCAAACGGACGATTGAGAATATAGTCAGCGGTGACTCCTTCCCGCATAATCACGGGAAACAGATCGTAGATCTTAGGGTTCTTGCCAAAACAGCAGATCTGGTTGTCGCGCGCGAGCATAAAATATTCATTGCCTGTCTGCTGAAACGGAGGATACATGAACCCGCGGATGCGAATGCGTTTGCCGTCCAGGTTTTTCAGCCATTCCGGCATGAGGTCTGGGGCTTCGGGAGTCACCGGTTCCATATTCATGACTTTGAGTAAGTCGATATCATCATAATTCACCAGCAACGCGTTTTCAGGGGAAGTCCTGCGGAAAGAGCGGTCTTTCACCAGGATTTTGACTTCCCGTGGTTCACTGGCACTCTTTTCCTGTGCGACTTCTTCTTTTGTCATCGCCCGCAGTTTCGGATCGGGTCTCTGTGCGACGACGGGCAATGTGGTATCGGCGGGCGTCTTCTCACTTGTGTTCTGAGGGGCCGCATCCGATTTCGCAGTTACAGAGGCTGTCTGTTCTGAAGGGGGGACAGTGACTTCCGGTTTCACAGGAGCTGTGGAAGAAGTCTCGACCTGCGCCGCCGGTTCGACGGGCTTTTGTTCTGGTGTGGCATCAGCCACGGTCGTGTCCGGCTGGGTGTCAGTCTCGGGACGATCGTGATCAATCTTTTCGCTGAACTGCCGGTAATCGGTAGACTCGGATGAGGAACATCCGCTGACAAACAGAGCCAGACTGCTCAGGACAAAAAGTGTGAAAGTGAATATAAACGGTCGGGTAGGATTCAGGTGGGCCTGCACGTGATCAATCTCCTGATGATCGGGTGGTTGCACCAACTTCCTGACAAAGTTGATAATGGCTCAGACTGAAGATCAACCTGAGCCATTCAAATAAACAGTTAACGCTAATTGTGAGATTTCCAGTGTGATGAATTCAGTTGTTGAGGAAAACCGTCACTCTCTATCAGTAAGCAGTACGGGCCTGCTCGAAGTGGTCTCCCTTTAATTGATAGACGGGTCTCAGTTCGCCTGCTGTGGTGGGGGCTTCCGCCAGAAACTCTCCTGCGACGGATACCAGGCCTGCATAAAAATCAGCACGTTTATCGCCCTGCATTTCTACCAGGATCATATCTTTCACATCAGGCTGTCCTCCAAAGCAGCATTGGCCATTATCTTTGACCAGGATGAAGCTTTTGAGGTTTTGGGTATCGCGGGTGGGGTACATGTAACCTTTGAGGAACACGTTTTTCTTGTCGAGTTCAAGTACGTCCGGATTGACGGCCTGGACCCCATCTTTGGTGACGAAGCCTTTGGCAGAGATATCGCTGCTGAAGTTCAGGCGGTGATAGCCTTCCGGAACTTCATTAGCGTAGACATACGACTGGTAAGCGACACCACTGACCAGGAAGAAGGCCGAAAGAGCCACTCCTGAAGTCGCCACCATTCTTCCCCCCAGTTCACCTGCGGAGCGTTTGATGTTCCAGAGGCTGATCAGGGAAACAACGATACCCGTGACGGCAATACCCAGACCAATAATGCCAAACAGGGCAATAAAGGAAAACAGAGCGAGAGCCAGACCTACCACTGCGGTCGGGGGAACAGGTTTGTACGAAAATTCGTCCTGAAAGTCAGCAGGGTTTTGCAGCGAATGATTGGAACCATCAAGAACTTGCGACATCTTGCAAGGCCTTTCAAAAAATCAGCGGATAACAGAAATAGAATAAGTCAACAAAATCATCAGCGATCACGCAGGAGCCGGTACTGACCGCTGGGCCAGACGCTCCTCAATTTATCATATTATCATATCATGCATCCGGGTCGAGATCACCCTGAAATTGCAGAGAAAACCAGAGAAATCAGACAGCATGACGAGAGGCGGCTCGTCTTCAAGCTGCTGAACCGGAACCTCTGATTCCAGCCTGATGCCGATATCATGTACATACCGGCTCCTTCAGTATATACGTAATCGGGCTGGTTTTTGTTGAATTTTTATCAATCTTAAGAATCTCAGCCCGGTCTGGGACAGAGCCTGTGTCATAAGGCTCATAATTGTAACAGTTTATGTGAATCAGGGATTACCAGACGTCTGGCTGCTATTCAGAACAACATTGCCATTCTCCGCTTGGAAATAAATGTCAGGCGTGTTCCAGACAACTTACCACTTCTTTGTGGTATTCCTGCAGGCCAGGCACTTTCAGCTCTTTGACCTTCGCGCCATCGTCCCAGCGTCTGAGTAAAACGGCGGTGTGGTGAAATGGATTAAGTTCAAATTCTGCGATTTCGGCGTCGGTCATCAGGCCTCCCTGGAGTTCAAAACTGCGTTGTGATGCGCGGGAGAGCCCGTTGAAATAGTCGGCATTGACAGTGCAAAGGTAGCGTTTGGCAGGTACATGCAGAATGATGGGTTCGGTGACCGCCTTGCCAAAGAAGGGATCCAGCTGCTGGGCACCGACTGTTTCGTGCTGCCAGTCTTCTGCGAGAAACTGGTTCTGTTCGTCGTGCTCGTCCATCAGGAAGTGTCCGATATCATGCAGTAGTGCCGCGGTGATCTGCTCCATCGTGGCATGGCTTTGTTTCGCGAGATGCGCAGCCTGAAGTGCGTGTTCCAGTTGAGTGACCGCTTCGTCATAGAAGCTCTGACCGTGATCCTGCATCAACTCGAAGAGGGATGTCACTCGCTCCGCAGGTGTCTTCGTGAGCGCCAGGACATCACAAAGTGAGAGTTCGATTTTTTCTTTCATGTCTTCTATGCTGGCTTTCCATCAAAATGACCAATCTTACTGATTTTCAGTTTCTCGTCGCTGGTGGGATCAGCCTGGGCGAACGAACGGCGTTTGTCGGCGTAGTATTCTTCTCGCAGATCACCTTCCGTGACGGCGTTATAAGTGAGGTATAACGTTCTACGTGATTGTTCGGTTGCGTTGGGAGGACTTTTGTGAGGTGCATACGAACTGAAAAAGAGTGCATCACCCGGCTGCATGGGAATCGGCTCCCAATCCAGAGTTTCAGCGTATTCAGCGTCGATGCAGCCATTCTTATCCAGATGCAGCAGCCCCCGCTGATGCAGTTCGGGGGCAAAGAAGAGACAGCCGTTTTCAGGAGTGGCAGCATCGACGGCAACGGAACAGGTGATATGATTCCGAATGAATTCATATGCGGGGGCATCCTGATGAGCTGCGTAGCCGCCACCACCCGGGTATTTATAGTTGATTTTTTCCTTATACAGAATCGCTGGCTCTCCCATTAATTCACCGGCACATTCGGGGATTTTACCCTGTGTAAGCAACTGGCGGATGCCAGAGTGAAATGCCAGGATGTATTCTGTACGGGCGGGCCGCACGCCGAACGGTGTCTGTTCGAAATGGTGCATCCATTTTTCATCGTCGGCAGGCCAGGAACTGATTTCATCGACCCACTCACGCAGGTTTTCCGTTTCAGCGGCCGTGAGAAAACCGGGGATTTTGATATATCCCGTTTGATTCCAACGGTCGAGTTGGGTAACAGACAGCGTTATGTTCATGATACAATACCTGTATTGGGGGTCAGGCTGGTTTCGGTTTCCAGTTCCAGTAATCGTCCGTTTTCACTGACCGACTGTTTCCTGCCAAAGTACCAGGCGACAACCAGCGTTCCCACAATCGAGACGGGGGAGATGATCATTGCCAGCCAGAACAACAGGGCTACGAAATCCAGATTCTTCTGAAAGATAAGATTGACGATGACCATCAGGATCACCGTGCTGAAGTATCCTGCAAAATCTCCAAGATAGAGCAGGTATCCAACGTTACTTTTATCGCGAATCATAGCGATGACACGCTCATAAACGGTGGTATGAAACAGGACGTAAGGCACATACAGGCTGATGCCAATCAGCACCATGAACTGGAACGCGGTCGTTTCTGTCCAGTCGGTGGTTCCCCAGTAATAGAGTGTGGTCGCCAGAGCACACCCGAAGCCGAGACCGACCATGGTCATACCTGTCAGAAAAGCACGGTAGTTCGCTGAGATAAAGACAACGACCGCGCTCAAAGTAATTACAGCGATGGCGACCAGGAATTCTGACTGGGCAAAAATCTGCGGTTTTTCAACGCCAAATCCAGACCAGATTTCCGCAGCATAGTCATCACGCACGCTGCGGAAGATGGTGAGCAGGACCATAAGCAGTATCAAAACTGTCAGACCCAGAGCATTGCGAGAGTAAAATTGTCTGCGTTCAATCCCGTTGAAGGGGGAGCGTTTCGAGCGGGCAGCCACATCCAGTTCACTGGGCGGGGGAATCTGCTCCAGCATCCAGACTCCGACCAGGAGTGGGAGCCAGAACAGGGTACCGGTAAGAAAAGGCATCCAGAATTCGGAGACACCATACGACTGCATCAGAATGGCACCTGCGGACTTAACGGTTCCGGAAGCCATGATGAAACTGGCACACAGGCCGGCAGCCATCGCTTCGGTTACACGTCGCCCTTCGAGGAACGCGAAAACGCAGCCAAATACCATACCCAGTGGTAAGCCGTTACAGAATAGAAAGAGCGGCTTTAACCAGTATGGGGCAATCGCATATGGCAGCAGTGCCAGATGGGCGATCGCTATCAGCGTCAGAATCATGGCAGCCCTGCGATGGGGCGTCATTTCGGAGATGACTTTTATGCCGATCAGTTTCGAAAGGGCATAACCGCTGACCTGGGCAAACAGCAGAATGACTTTATAGCCGACGCCCCAAAAGACCAGATCCTCATACTGCGCGACGGTAAACGGTTTTCGGAAGGCATACATACAGAAGTAAGTGGTAAATGCAGCCACCACCGACCAGGCGGTCAGGACACCTCGGTTGCTCTGTTCCAGATGCGTCGAGATGTACTCCGATTGAAATCGCATGCGGCATCAGTACTGAAGAGGCTGTCATTTCAGGTGTTTGTAATGACAGGTAGTCTAAAGAACCAGCATGAAGTGCGAGTGAGGCGGGTGTGAATTATGGATGAAGAACGCGCTGCAGAGGCTACAACATGTTCTTCAATGTTCGCAGAAGCGTTTCAGATAGGCTGTTTTCGGGTTCGAAAAAATTCTACATCAGTCACTCAAAGTACTGGCGACGTCGGTGCGGTAGGCGGTCATGGCGGGGATGAAACCGACCAGGGATGCCAGGACCACGAGGATCGGCAGCAGGAACAGTTCTGTGGAACTGAAGGCGAAGGGATTGATCAAGAGGCCGCTGCGGGCTTCGATAATCGGCGCGGCTACGAAGACCAGTCCGTGTCCGAGGATGATTCCCAGAATGCCACCCCCCAGGCAGAGCAGGACGGACTCAGAGAGGATGATACCAAACACGGTGGTGCGGCCTGCACCCAAGGCACGCATGATGGCGATTTCCCGTTTGCGGTCAGACATCGAATTGTAAATACTCACGAAAATCCCGACTCCGGAAACGACGATGATCAACGAAGTCAAGATAATCAGCATGGTGCGGATATTGCCTACGATGTTGGTCATGAGCCAGCTGATCTGTTGAATTGGATTGACGGCCTGTGCCTGGTTGCCTTCTTTCAGTTCGGACTGAAACTTGATGGTGGAGAAGCCGCGGAGACGATCCCCTTTCATCTGCACGAGGATCGCGGTGACTTCTTTCTGTGCATCGGGAACTTCATGTCCGTGGTCATGTCCATGATCGTGGCCGCTGTGATCATGGTGGTCATGGGCGGCACTTTCTTTCAGCCGGGCTTTCAATTTTTCTTCATCGACTTTTTCACCGAAGAATGCGGCTTCGCGGCGGATGGCTTCTTCCAGGGGTTTTTCATGACCGGAGACCTGGTAAAAACCGCGGAGATTGACGAAGACGGTCCGGTCGTTGGGAGTTCCCGTGGGAGCCAGGATGCCGACGATTTTGAATTTCTCATCGTGTACGTGGCCACTTTCAGCGGAACCATGTATGAGGCTGAATTCGTCACCCATCTTCCAGTTGTTCTGTTTCGCCACCGCAGAACCGATGACCGAATCCCAGGTGCCTGGCAGAAACTTTCCCTCTTTGTTGATCCGAAAATGACGACCAGGAATGTATTCGAGTGCGAAGTAGCGGGGAATGGTGCCTACAATCGGGAAGCCCCCTTTCTGGGTGACATCGCCGATCGCGAACGGAATGGCTTCTTCAATGCGAGAGTCGTTTTTCAGCTCGGTATAATAACGGTAGGGCAGATTTTCGATGGGGGCCCCCACACGGAAAACCGTGTTCAACACCAGTTGCAGTGCGCTTCCCTTGGGGCCGACAATCAGGTCGTATCCACTGGCGGTCTGGTTAAACATGCGATCAATGACCCCATTGATGACCAGGACAGAAATCATCAATGTCACACCCAGGGCAACGCTGAGTGCCGTCAGCAGTGAGGCGACGCGGCGTTGTCGGATACTTTTCCAGGCAATGGTCAGGGTATTCATAGGGAAAATTACTTTGTTCGCAAAAGATAAGGATAATGAATGTTACCGTAACGAATCGCCGCTGTCAGACGCGGGCATGCACCTTGTTAAATTCTGCCAGAGACTCTACGCGTTCAAACTGTTTCGCGACTTCCTGAGAGTGGGTGACCAGCAGCATGGCGATCTGGTTTTGATGGCAGGCGTCGCGGAGCAATTCCAGGATCGTCTGCTGATTGGCGAGGTCGACGTTCGCCGTGGGTTCATCCGCCAGCAGCAGTCGGGGCTGGTTAGCCAGGGCGCGGGCCACGGCGACGCGCTGCTGTTCCCCGACTGACATCTGCCGGGGATGGTGATGCAGCCGGTGTTCGAGTCCCACGAGCGCCAGTAATTCTTTGGCGCGGTCGCGACTCGGTTTTTTCCGGGAAAAGCTCATACCCAGCAGCACATTTTCCAGGGCAGAAAACGCGGGCAGCAGATTGAAGGTCTGGAAGACAATGCCGATGCGTTCTGCCCGGAACTGGTCCCGGACCACTTCAGCCATCGAGGCGATCTCGGTGCCGGCAATGGTGACTTTACCGCTGTCGACGGCAGTGATGCCGGAAATGACATTCAGCAGGGTGGATTTTCCGGATCCGCTTTCGCCGATCAGGACAACCTGTTCCTGGTCTTTGATTTCAAAGCGTTCGATATCCAGAATCGGGAGCGAGGAGCCATCAGGTTCACGATAACTCTTTTTCACATTTTCCAGCAGCAGAGACATACTGACCTCGATTGACAGGCTGAGAAGGCGGTCTGCTGAGACAGGCCGCAAAAATCATGTTTGTTTTTGCAAATGTTATGCAATAAGCGTGCAGTTGACTAGGGTTGTTTTGTCAAAAGTTTGCAATTCCCGCTGATCGGCGGGGTCTGGTGGTTCTCTCTTAAACAATTATTAATATATGACTTACGTCTTTGGACACGCAAGTCGGATTTCGGGAGATCGCCGTAGGCTTAATCGGGCGGATTTGCTATAGTTCCGCCTTTCTGATTAAAACCAATACACGGATGGATTGTGAATCAAGGAAGAAGACAAGATGCGAAGTCGTAACCGGGGCCGATGGATAACTCCCTTTCGTTTTATCATGATTGCCGGACTGGGGATTCTGGGAACAGCTGCCTGGAAGTATGATCTGCTGCCTTTTCAGGTGAGTAGTGCTCCCACCGGTGCCCTGCATGAAGAGTCGCATCAGGCTCCGGCACAGTCGGAATCGCAGGACAATGAAGCCGAACCGGTTCTGTCCCAGGAGACGATCATTGCCCAGTCCGAACCACCCGCGGAAGCATTGCCCGAAGGGAATGATAATCAGCGTGCTTACAAAACCCGCGACATTGAACTGCCACGCATTTACAAGCGAACGCTGAGCGGACAGATTGTCGAAGCGGAAACCATCGTTGATTCCCCGGTGAATGAAGCATTAGAGCCTCAGTTTTTTAAGAAACCCGAGCAGTTCAAAGGTTCGGCACAGCCTTTACCGCAGGAACCGCCAGCAATGTCTGCGCGGCAGACCGTTGACCCGCGTGCGCCTCGCCAGTTACAACCGCCGGAAGGAATTAAACGCGCCAGCAACCCCGTCATTAAAACCGCCGAACACGCGAGCTTTAAAGAGGAGATTGGTGGCAGCCCGGCGCAGCAGGAAATTCCCGATCTGATCGCCATTGATGAGCTGATTCAACAGCGAAAGATTCTCGAAGCACACAAAAGCCTTTCTAAAATCTACTGGGCCCAGCCCGAGCTGTATCCCGTGATCAAATCACGGATCGAAGAGACGGCGCGGCTGATTTACTTTTCACCGCAGCCTCATTTTATGACACCCTATGAGATTCAACCCGGTGATCAGCTTCGTAAAGTCGCGAAAGATTATCATATTAATTGGGAGTACCTGGCGAAACTGAATCAGATTGACCCTGTGAAGATCCGGCCGGGTCAGAAATTGAAAGTCATCAAAGGCCCCTTCAATGCATTCGTGGATCTGAGTGACTTCACCTTAACCGTACACGCCCATGGTTACTTTGTTCGCAGATATTCGATTGGAACCGGCAAAGATCAGTCGACGCCTGTCGGCAAGTTTGTGGTGAAAGACAAACTGGTTGATCCTGTCTATTACGGCTCCGATGGCGTGATTGCCAATGATGATCCGACCAACCCGCTGGGGGAACGCTGGATTGACATCGGCGATAGTTACGGAATTCATGGCACGATTGATCCGGCTTCGATTGGCAAAGCGGAATCGAAGGGCTGTGTGCGGCTGCTGAATGAGCATGTCGCGGAAGTCTACGACCTGCTGGGTATTGGCTCGGAAGTCGTGATTCGCCCCTGAGATGCCGTCGCTGAAAACCCGGGCGAATCAGCACACTCACCTGTGCCCCGTGCTGTGTCTGCTGCCTGTGGCAGTGTAATAAACACGTTTTCGGGCATTCTTTTCCCGTGGTCCGTTTGAATGTTGAATTCAAGCCTGTAGAATACGTGTGGCGAAACCGGAATTAAGCGCTGGTATCAGACGTGCGCTGACTGGTTCCGCATTCGATAACGTCACACATTCAGGTTAGGGACAGAGCATTCATGTATGATCGGGAAAAGCTGATCGAGTTGTTTCGGGAACGGGCTTTAAAGTTCGGCGATTTCACACTGGCGTCAGGTAAGAAAAGTACTTATTACCTGGATGGAAAGCAGGTCGTGCTGCACTCGCATGGTCTGCGTCAGGTATCAGCGGGCCTGCTGGAACTACTGGGCGATACCGAATTCGATGCCATCGGCGGCATGTCGATCGGCGCTGATCCGATTGTTGCCGGCGTGTTGGCGATTGCTGCCGAGCAGGGCCGCGCCCTGAATGGTTTCATGGTACGCAAAGAAGCCAAGGGGCATGGCACGAACAAATATGTGGAAGGTCCCGTAAAGCCAGGCGATAAAGTGGTGATTGTCGATGATGTCATCACCACCGCGGGCAGCGCCCTGCTGTCGGTGGACCGGGCCGAAGAGTTTGGCTGCAAGGTAATCAAGGCCCTGGGTGTTGTCGATCGTCTGCAGGGCGGGGCAGCCAATTTTGCGAAACGCAACATCCCGTTCGAGTCGCTGCTTTCGATTGTGGATTTCGGCATCGACCCTCCTGCAGAAGATGAATAATTAAAGTCCGTTTCCAGTGCTTAAATGAAAGAGGTCTTCCCGATGACCAGTTTCCTGCGATATGACGATTCAGCGGCGCGACGATTAATCGACGGTAAGTGGTATGAAACGCTGCAGCCCGATCTGCTGGCGGCCCGCGATGAAATGCTCAAGGATATTGAGTTGCTGGGCACCGATCAGATCCCCGCCGACAAACAGCCGCTGGACGCCGGTTTCCAGAATCTGCCCCAACAACTGCTGGATGAATACGAGGCGAAAAAAGAGGAAAGCCTGCTGGGCAGAATTGAAACCAAGGCCCGCGAGCTGCGCGAAGAGTCGGACCGCTTCGTGGTTCTGGGGATCGGGGGATCTTATATGGGGATGCGGGCCTTGTTCGAAGCCTTGTGTCATCCCTGGCATAACGAACTGACGCGCCAGCAGCGAAACGGTGTGCCCCGTCTGTATTTTGAAGGGAACAATGTCGACAACGATTCCATTTCTGCATTGAAGGAATTGCTGGAAACCGGTTGCCAGGACCCGGCAGATCTGCTGCAGCGGTGGAGTCTGACCGTGATCAGTAAATCGGGTGGTACGCTGGAAACCGCCGTGGGTTTCCGTCTGTTCCGGGAAGCGCTGGAAGCGTATTACGGTCCTGATTCCGCAGTGAGCCGATCGCTGGTCGTCCCGATTACCGGCCTGGAAGGCAAGCTGAGGAACTTCTCGAATGAAAAAGGCTACGAAGATATCTTTCCGATTCCCGACAATGTCGGCGGTCGCTTTTCCGTCTTTACCGCGGTAGGTCTGTTCCCGGCTGCCGTCATGGGCATCGATATCAGGCAGCTGCTGCAGGGAGCCGCTGACATGACGGAGCGGTTTAACTCTCAGCCTCTGGGTGACAACCCGGTCATGGATTACACGGCGACCTGTCACCTGTTTGAGCGTGAGAAGAATGTTTCCATTCGCGTGCTGTCTACCTGGGGAAAACGCCTGGAAGCGCTGGGGCTGTGGTACGATCAGTTGCTGGCAGAAAGCCTGGGGAAAGCAGAGCAGGGGGCAACTCCTTTGACGGTCGTCAATACACGCGATCTGCATAGCCGCGGTCAACAGCACCAGGAAGGGGCGCTCGACAAACTGATCACCAATGTGATTGTCGAACGGGCAGGAACCGAAGACGTCGCGGTTCCCATGGTGCCAGACAATGAGAACCAGGATGATCTCAATAAGCTGAAAGGCAAAACCATTCCCGATATTCTGTCTGCGGCGATTGAAGGGACCAACCGGGCTTACGCCGACGTCAATCGTCCGACGGCGGATCTGATTCTGCCGGAGTTAAATGAATATACGGTGGGGCAGACACTGCAGATGCTGATGCTGGCAACGGTGCTGGAAGGACGGTTGATTAAGATCAATCCGTATGGTCAGCCAGGCGTGGAAGCTTACAAGAAGAACATGCAGGAAGTGTTGAATCGCTGAACTCCCGGGCCCGTGTTGAGTGAACCCGGGGAGTACAGATATTCTGGAATCCGAATCAGGCTTTCCCGGGAATTTCCTGGTTTTTGTCGATGGGCACACCAATCATCTGTCCGCTGAAGACCATGCTGTCGCCGACGAGTCCCTGGAAGTTGAATTCAGCGCGTTTGCCGGCGCGAATCCGCGCGAGTTGTGCCATGATGACCAGGCGTTGATTGGGGAAGACGGGACTGCGGAAGCGGACATCGTTCATTCCGCCGAATCCGAGAAAATCGCCGCCCAGCAGTTTGTACTTGCGTGCATAGAACCCGGCGAGCTGCGCCGAGCATTCGCAGAGAATGACGCCGGGCATCAAGGGGAAGCCGGGCATATGGCCCCGGACCCAGAATTCGTCTTCGCGGACATCTTTAAAGCCGACAATCCCATGGTTTTCCCGGTCGATATGCACGATTCCGGAGAGCTGTTCCATCTCAAATCGCTGAGGGTTAATTTCCCTGATGTCTTCAATTCCGAACACGGGGTTGTCAAAATCGAAGTCGATTCCACCATAAAGCAACTTGGGAGGCATGTTCTCTCTTCTCCATTAGGGTCATCAATATTTTAAATGGCCCTGGTTCTCTGGCAGGGACCATTGTCTATATGAAAAGGGTATATAAGGTGAATTTCGGGAATGCCCGCGCATCTGTCTGCTGAAACGGGCCAGTTCCCTTCGTGATCAAACCGTGATACTAACAAAAGTCGGAAATAATGTTAATCGAGGATTTCGGCTAATTGGCCTAAACTGGTGATCAATCTGTCAGGTTTTGTCTCTGAGCTGCGGACTTGCGCTTTACTGGCATGCACACTGAGTGAATCGCCGGCGAATAATGCGGTTTTCAGGCCGAAATGCCGGGCTACTGCCAGATCGTCTTCGATGCGGGTGCCCACATGCAGGATTTCGTCAGGAGCGACTCCCGACTGTTCAAATCGCTCAAGCAGTCTCTCATAAAGAGACGCTGATGGCTTACGGACCTCTTCGCGACAGGATAAGCAGAAGCATTCCTGGGTGAAGAGCTCAGACAGTGGTGGCAGCTTACCTTGCGCGCTCAGTCCCCTCAGCAGTTGAACCAGAGTGAAAGGTTGTGCATCAGCGAAGAGGGCGATCTTTTTACCCCGTTTGCTTAAATCTACAAGGGTCGCTAAAGCCTCGGGCATGGGTTGAATACCCTGGAGTGAAGCGTGAAAGAAGTAAGCCACTTTCAGGCTGAAGTCGTCGAGGTTTCCGTATAAGGATTCGTCGAACGTGTATTCATTCTTCTGCAGTCGCGTGATGAGCTGTTTCCAGAGTTCCACGACATTGATTTCCGGCTTTTCTCCTTTGGCGGTCTTGCTGGAAATCTGCATGTCTGCCAGCAGGCTGCGATATTGTGAGAGCATGTATTCCCAGGGGGCACCTGGTTTACGGGACATGCTGTTCCACATGTTGAATTCTTTAATGGTTTTGTCGAGGGCGATCTGCATTCTGAGTTGCTGTTCGTGATCAAACAGCAGGCAGCCATCGGCAATGTGGAGTAATGTACCATAGACACTAAAAGTGACCGCTTTGATTCCTGGCAGAGGTTTTAAGAAGGGAGTGGCTTTGGGGACAACCAGCTGGGGTGCGACGGGCCAGATCAGGTCATCGCGGCTGGTTAACCATTCAGCATATTCTTGGAGTGTCTGCGCCATAGTGAGTGCATTATTTCCGGATTGAGTTGGCTGGAATCAGAAACAGAAGTCAACTTTCAGAGATCACTGAATCGTTGTGAATGGAAAACGATCTGCTGGCCAGAAGGAACTGCAACTCATCGTGAATTGAAGTTCCGGACGGGCTGGCTGGGAATGTGCCTTGATCTTAGACGAGACATCTGCGAGAGGGCAAGCGAAAAAAGTGATTTCAGTAGTATTCCGATAGGAGACGATCGTTTAGGAGTTTTAGAAATTCCTCCAACACAACCCGTACGCTCCGTCGTAATAGGTATGACAGGTGCAATATCTTGAACCTGATGCAGGCTGCTGTTGTCCTGACGGTTATCCGCCCGCTCCCGGGCCGCAGGCTGAAAAAATGCCCAAAACCCGTGTGAAAAATTCAAGTGCCTGCAGAAATTTGGTTCATATCTTAAGTGTTTCTCACAAGTGATTTAAGTGCCTGAATTATAGAGGATTACGGCCAGATATTCCTCACAGTTGATTCTTCCCTGCCAGCTAATCCGAGCGTCTCTGTTGCTACTGCACTCTCTCTTGTCAAAGAGCTTAAAGTCCTCACTCCAGTTTCGTCGATGCAATTAGGGCAGACGGTTGAAACCGGAAAGACGTAAAAACCACGTCGAACCAGTCAACATCAGTTTGACGGGTTCAATCCCTTCAATGGTCTGTAAGGGGGGAGAGGACAAGACGGATCTAGTCTGACGAACTGATCTGAATGGTATTGCGATTGTCATTCAGTCCAACCCCAAAAAAGTATTACGTACCAGATCCCAAATTTCCTTAAAATTAAAGATTGGCATTTTGAAACAGTTTCTGGAGATGCTGTCTCCTTAAACAAACCCCGACCCAAGACTACTCAGGTTACAACTTGAAACTGACTGGCCAGGATAGCCGCAACAGTAGTGGGGGTTAAAGCAAGAAGAGAAGTAACCTTTCTTCGAATAGATTTGCCAAGCATGTGATTGGAGAGCCCGCAATGAAAACGATCTTCACTACTGGCCAAGTAGCAAAGATCTGTAAGGTTGCACCCCGCACGGTTAGTAAGTGGTTCGACTCCGGCCGTCTGAGAGGATACCGGATCCCCGGTTCTCAGGACCGACGAATCCCACGTGAGCACCTTATTCGATTTCTTAAAGAACACGGTATGCCTTTAGGCGAACTGGAAGACGAAGCCATGGGCAAGTTGTTGCTCGTGGGTGCTGACACCCAGGTTCGTGCCAGCCTTGACGATCTGATGGCAACAGAAGATTTCAAGATTGAATATGCCGTAAGTGGTTTTGAAGCTGGAATCCAGGCTGAATCACTGCACCCCGACTGCGTGATCGTAGATTTCGCAATGGGTCGCAATGAAGCTCTGATGATCGCTCAGAACCTGCGAAGAAACAAAGACTATACAGACTCTGTTCTGATTGCCCTGCTGAGCGATGAAGACAACGCCAGCGGTTTCGACAGAACATTGTTCAACGAAACTTTCCGGAAACCATTTGACGCAGCATTACTGGCCGAACGGATTCGGACCTTGGTTGGACGTAAAAAGCAGATCGCCTGATAGACCGGGCAGGAATGCCTTAAGGTGAGCATGCCAGGGAAGCGTAGTTCTCGATATTATGGACGGTGTCGAGAGAGCGACCCACTGGACAACCAGAACAATCGCAAAGGGATTTGCTGGTTTGCGTGAACGACTAAACCCGGCTAAGAGGTCAAACTCTTGGTCGGGTTTTTTTACGCGCCGACTTTCTGCATAATGACAGTTATGAAACAACACAAGCCTTCCCCCGACGCTTCTATCAAACGGCGACCTGCTGCCATGCTCTGGTACCTGTTGCTGGCGGGACTGTCGTTGCTGCTCGTGAGTTCCCAACTGGATTGTGCAGACGATCTCTCCTTCACCGGACCCGGTCCGGGGATGACCGTTGATGAACCCTTTAATGTCGGGCAGGGCGTGTTTCTCGTGCGGGCGATGCGCGCGTATGGGCTGGGAATCCTTGCACCGGAAAGCCTGCGGGAAATCTTTGAGCATCCAAACTATCTGCCCGACCATCCGCCACTGGGGCGGTTTTTGATTGGTCTGTCCCATGAGACGGTGGCGACGTTCGCAGGTGACGAGAGTCGCCCGTTTGTCGTCACTTATGGCCGGTATGCATCTGCGGTCTGCTTTGCCTGCCTGGTATTCCTGGTGGGCTGGTTTACCTTTCTGCGGACGGGTCATCAGGGAGCACTGATTGCAGCGGCTTCTCTGCTGGCGCTGCCTCGTCTGTTCGGACACGCTCATCTGGCCGCCCTGGAGATGCCGACGGCGCTGTTTTATGTCCTGGCGGTACTGGCGGTGGTTCAGTTCTGGGACATGCAGCAGGCGCCCTCGAAAAAACGGGCCTGTCTGACCGGCATCCTCCTCGGGCTGGCGCTGCTTACCAAAATTCAGGCGGTACTGATTCCGATTCCCGTCATTGTGTGGGCAATCTGGAAATGGCGACAGCAGGCGTTGCTGCCTCTGTTCTGCTGGGGCGGCGTGGGGGTCCTGGTGTTCTTTCTGGGCTGGCCGTGGCTCTGGTTTGATCCGGCAGGACATCTCAGTGAATACCTGGGCAGAACAACCGGGCGGGCGGCGTTATATGTGCAATACTTCGGGACGAAATATGCCGACCGCGATCTGCCCTGGCATTACGCCTGGGTGATGTTGCTGACAACGGTTCCCGTCGGACTGTTGATCTGCAGCAGTTTCGGTGTCACAAAGCTCTGGCGGGATTTCAAAACGGATCAGCAGAAGCGACCGACGGGTGAGCTGCTGCTTTTTCTGTCACTGTTGTGGCCTCTCATCTTATTCACGCTGCCCGGCATTACCGTTTACGATGGCGTGCGGCTGTTTCTGATGGTCTTCCCGCTGCTGGCGATTCTGATCGGGCTGGGGGCAGCTATCGAAATGAACTGGTTCACCCGCCGCTTTGGACAGAGGGTGGCCATCATCGCGGTCACACTGTTGATGCTGTCGCAGTTCACTGGTTCGCTGCTGTATGCGCCCTGCTGGCTCAGTTATTACAGTCTGCTCACGGGGGGCTTGAACGGGGCGGATCAGATGGGCATGGAAGCGACCTACTGGGGAGATTCACTGACGGCGGAGCTGTTAGCGGAAGTCACTCAGGAAGTCCCCGCCAACAGCATCATCCAGATCGCACCGATTCTGCATCCCGCGTGGCTGCAGATGCTGCAGGAAACACCAGAGCTCCAACGTAAAGGAATCCAACTGGTTCCCTTTGAGTCAGAGCGACCGGTTTCACCGTATGTCTTGTACTTTCAACGAAATCCCTACCTGCCTGAACTGCTGCAGACGCAGAGCTCAGACAAGTGGACGGTCGTCAAAGAAGTTACACGTCAACAGGTGCCGTTGGGCCGACTGGTTTCCCTGAAGGACGGACGCTGACGATTATTGATCGACGGGCAGCGCCGGGTGAAAGCCGGGGATTTTACAGGGGATCCGGTACAGTCCGCTCCCGGCTGTGATATAGAGGGTGGTTGCGTCGTCGCCGATTCCAAACGTGCAGTTAGTTGGCAGACCTGGTGTCGGGATGTAAGCCAGCTCTTTGCCTTCCGGAGAAAAGACCACGATGCCAAACCGGCTCTCCGCCCGAAACGCGGCGTAGATGTTACCTTTCTGATCAACGGTCATGCCGTCGATGCCGGTTTCTTTATCGCCGAAATCTGCCAGGACTTTTTTCTTTCCGAGCGAACCATCTTTTTTGATCGGGAACGCATTCAGAGTCATTCGCAGTTTGGGTTCTTGGGGTGGTTCTTTCTCCAGGCCGCTGGCACCATTGTCGGTCTCTGCGACATACAGTGTCTTTCCATCGGGTGAAACCACAACGCCATTTGGTTTTGTGATATCGGTGGTGGCGCGGTGCACGGTTTTTGTTTTGGGGTCATACCGAAACACACTCATGTGATCGAGTTCCAGCGGCTCGTGTCCGACATAGCGGGGATCAGTGAAGTAGACCCAGCCTTTGGGATGAATGACCAGGTCATTCGGGGCGTTGAATTTTTTGCCTTCGAACGTTTCGACAATCGGTTTGACTTTTCCGTTTTTCGTGATTTGTGCCAGGCACTGCTTGCCGTTATTGGCACCACAGGCTGCGAGCATCTTGCCTTTTTTGTTGATCATCAGCCCGTTGCTCTGTCCACTGTCGGCACTGAAGATGGTGGTTTTGCCGCTCGCGGGATCAAAGGCCATGATCTTACCTTTGCCGCCGGCAAAATTGATGTCGCTGAAATAGATGATACCATCCCTGCTGACGCAGGCACCTTCGGTGAAGCCTGTATCGACCCAGAGCTCTTCGATTTTCGCATCGGGTGAAACGATGGAAGCATCGCCGGACGGTGCGGGAGTCTCCGCGTACACCAGGGAAACTGCGAAGCTGGAACAAGCGATGCCCCAGACCAGAATGTGTTGCCAGTGGATCATGGTGTAACCCTCTCTGAGATTTTGATTATGATACGAGCGATTTTCGAGTGGTTTATCCTGATGGTATCAGCTTACAGGTTCTTCAGTTGTTTCAGCGGCTTTGGCGCCCCGGTTATTGCGTACCAGCCAGAGTGACGGAACCGCCAGGATCGCGCCAGCTGTAGGGCCGATGAGATACAGCCAGAGGGACTGCAGGTTGTTGCTGACCAGCGCCGGTGCCAGTGAGCGGGCCGGATTCATGGAAGCGCCGCAGATGGGTCCGGCAAACATGGCTTCGAGTGCGATGACGGCACCGACGGCGACACCGGCCAGGATGCCGGTCTCTTTGGCGCCGGTACTCACACACAACACAACAAACATCAGCATCCAGGTCAGC